>JAFNGP010000173.1 GCA_017885175.1 bacterium | reverse complement strand
AGCATGGAGGTGATAGTTTTCTTCTGCTCTGTCATGCGAACCTCCTGTGCGGTTTGGTCTGGTTTGTATTGATGCGCGTTTTACAAAGCAATGTGTTAGCGCGAGCACTAAGAAGTTTGAATGTAATCAGATATTCCGTAGCTGTCAAGATATAATCCATCCTCCGGAACGCTCCTTGCATCTCCCGCCATGGCCGGGACAATCGCGCCCCCCCGGCAGGAGAAAGGACCGGTCGCGCAGTGAACCGGAACGAGGCAATCCTTGATTTCGCCGCCTTCGCCGGAACGGTCGCCATTGCCGTCTTTCAGCAGTGGCAGGCGAAGGACCTCGTCTGGAGCCTCTGGATCTCGAGCCTCGTTCTCGGCTACGCGTTTATCGTCACCTCGGCGCTTTCGGTCTTTTTTCGCCCGTCGACTCCGAATTCGGAGAATGCCGCCGCCCGGCGCTCGCTTTTTGCGGCGCTCCCCCTTCCCCCTGCACTCGTATTTCTCGGAAGGTGCCTCTCCGTGGCCTTCCTGCTCTGCTTTTTCACGATCCACTTCGGCATGTTTCACTTTGTCCACGGCCTGTTTCTCGGCATGTTTTTCCCCCTCGCCGACTGGCGGCCGTTCGGCAGGACCCCCGAAGACGTCTCGAGCTACTTCGTCTGGAGCATAGGGTTGACGGCGCGCGCGTACTGGCCGTTCATCGCGCTGAGCGCCCTCTCTCGCCTCGGCGATTTCAGGAACGCGCTCAAGGCGCCGGGCGGACCGAACATGTCCATGCCGTACGCGAACGTCGTGCGGATGCATCTGATGATCTTCATTTTCGCGGGGCTCTATGGAGCGGGGCTCGCCGCGTACGCCGTATATCCCGTGCTCGTTCTCTACTTCTTCCCAGCGGGCGCCCTCGCGAAGCTCGCGATCCGGAAGAGCAGAGAAAAAAGACAACCTGCCTGATCCTTGCGCCGCGAGCGGGCGCGGCGGACGAGCGACGCACGCCCATACCATTTATCTATTTAATTTACAAATCGTTACAGAATGCACCTGCGGGGTGAATCGCCCTGCCTCCCTTGACATTTGCGGCGCCGGGCCGTATGTTGAGGCGAACGATTTGAACTCATGTCGAGAAAGGACGGAGAGGAATGGCAGACAAATCCTACAACGCCTTCGAAATGGCGCAATCCCAGTTCGACCGGGTCGCGAAGCTCCTCGGTCTCGACGAAGCGACGAAGGAGCTCCTGCGCTTCAATCTGCGCGAATATCACGTGAGCATACCGGTCAAGATGGACGACGGCGCCGTCAAGGTTTTTCGCGGATTCAGGGTCCAGCACAACGACGCGCGCGGCCCCGCCAAGGGAGGCATCCGGTTTCACCCGATGGAGACGATCGACACGGTGCGCGCGCTCGCGATGTGGATGACCTGGAAGTGCGCCGTCGTCGACATCCCGCTCGGAGGCGGAAAGGGAGGAGTCGTCTGCGATCCGCATAACCTGAGCATGCGCGAGCAGGAGCAGATCTGCNNGCTCTGGATGCTCGACGAGTACGAGACGATCCACGGGCAGAGGCTCCCGGGATTCATCACCGGCAAACCGGTCGGCATGGGCGGTTCCCTCGGCCGCACCGAGGCCACCGGCTACGGCGTGATCTTCACGGTGCGCGAGGCCCTCAAGGAGCTCAACATCCCTCCCGGCGATACGACGGCGAGCGTGCAGGGATTCGGCAACGTCTCCCAGTACGCGATTGAGCTCTACCAGCAGATCTGGGGAAAAGTGGTCTGCGTGTCCTGTTGGGACCAGAAGGACCAGATCTCCTACAGCTTCGCGAAGAAGGACGGCATCGACCTGGCCGCGCTGCGCGGCATCACCGACCGCTTCGGCGGCATCGAGAAGGACAAGGCGAAGAAGCTCGGTTACGAGGTTCTTCCGGGTGACGCGTGGATCGAGCAGGACGCGGACATCCTCATCCCCGCCGCGCTCGAGAATCAGATCACGAAGAACAACGTGGGCAAAATGAGCGACCGGGTCAAGATCATCGCCGAGGGCGCCAACGGCCCGACGACGCCCGAAGCGGACAAGGTGATCCATGACCGCGGCATATTCATGATTCCCGATCTGCTCGCGAACGCGGGCGGCGTCACCTGCAGCTACTTCGNNACGCGGTGAGCGAGCTCGCGAAGAAGCGCAAGCTCTACATGCGGGACGCCGCATATGTGATCGCCATCGGACGTGTCGCCCAGGCGTGCAAGGATCGCGGCTGGGTGTAGACTTCCGCCGGAGCGCGGGAACGCCACATGCGTAGAAAATCCTACAGTCCCCACCATCATTCGCTCACGCGATTCGATCGGTGTTTCTTCACGGGCGCGGAGCGCTTCACCTATATCGGGACGGGCGAGCTCGGCGGAAAAGCGCACGGCCTCGCGCGGATGCGCGGCATCCTCGAATCGAAGCTCAAGGATTCCTTCGAGCCGGCGATCTCGATCGGCATCCCCACGCTCACCGTCATCACCACCGAGTTCTTCGATCTGTTCATGAAACAGAACGACCTCTTCGAGATCGCCTACTCCGAGGCGAGAGACGATTCTCTCGCGCACGCGTTTCAACGCGCCGATCTCCCCGTGCGGCTCGCCGGCGATCTTCGCGCTCTCGTCGAGCAGGTGCACGCGCCTCTCGCCGTGCGATCCTCGAGCATGCTCGAGGACGCCATGTTCGAACCCTTCGCGAGCGTGTACGCGACGAAGATGGTGCCGAATAACCAGCCCGACGCCGACACCCGATTCCGCAAGCTGGGCGAAGCGGTTAAATTCGTGTACGCGTCGACCTTCTTCAAGGTTGCCCGGAACTACATGCGGGCCACGCATCACGCCACCATCGACGAGAAGATGGCGATCGTCATCCAGGAGGTCGTCGGCTCGCGCTTCGGCGACCGTTTCTACCCGCACATCTCGGGGGTGCTCCGCTCGTACAATTTCTATCCCACGGGGCACGGCACGCCCGGGGAGGGCGTCGCGGAGCTCGCCCTGGGTCTCGGCAGGACGATCGTCGACGACGGCGTCTCGTGGTCGTTCTCTCCCGCGTTTCCCGGCGCCGACCCGCCGTTCAAATCGATGGGCGACCGTCTCAAGCACACGCAAACCTCGTTTTGGGCGGTCAACATGGGGAGACCCGCCGTGTACGATCCGATCAAGGAGACCGAGTACCTCGCGGCGTACGATCTCGGCGACGCCGAGTATGACGGAACGCTCCGCTTCATCGCCTCGACCTACCTTCCCGCCGACGACCGGATCACGAGCGGCATCGAAGAGCGGGGACCCCGGATCATCGATTTCGCCTCCATCCTGAAGGACCGGATCCTTCCCCTCAACGAGCTGCTCAAGACCCTCAAATCGGCCTGCGAGGATACGCTCGGAGCGATGGTCGAGATCGAGTTCGCCCTCACGCTCGGCCGCGATAGCTGCGACCCGGCCCGATTCGGCTTTCTGCAGGTCCGTCCGATGGTCGTCTCGCAGGCCGAGGTCGATCTCTCCGGCGCCGAGCTCTCGGGCGAGCGAGTGCTCCTCGCATCCGAAACGGTTCTCGGGAACGGCGCGCTCGATACGATCCGGGACGTCGTATTCGTTCACCCCGACCGTTTCGATACGATGAAAACGCGCCAGATCGCGGCCGAGATCGAGCCGTTCAACCGGCGGCTCGTCGAAGCGAAAAAGCCCTATCTCCTCATCGGATTCGGACGGTGGGGAACGACCGATCCGCCGGCCGGAATCCCCGTCGATTTCGGTCAGATATCCGGAGCGAAGGTGATCGTGGAAGCGGCCCTCCCGAACCTCAACATCATCATGAGCCAGGGGTCGCATTTCTTTCACAACGTGACGAGCTTCAAGATATTCTACTTTTCCATTCCGCACGGAAGCGATTATCGTATCGACTGGGAATGGCTCATGAAGCAGCGCGCGGTTTCCGAGACGCATTTCGTGAAGCACGTCGAGCTCGACGCGCCCTTGCTCGCGAAAGTCGACGGCCGGAGCGGCCGAGGGGTGATCATGCATGAGTGACCGCAGGGACAAGGCGGACGATCTCGTTCATTTCTTCCGCGAGCGCGAAAAGGAGCTCGAGTGCCTCTACAACATCGAGGAGCTCCTCGTCGAACCCGACGCGCCGCGCAAGAAGGTCTTCCGCCGCATCATCGAAACGGTTCCGTCGGGATGGCAATATCCGGGCTCCTGCAACGCGCGGATAAAGATCGGCTCCGAGAGCTATTCGGTCCCCGGTTTCGTCGAAACCCCCTGGGCGATGACCGCCGATATCTTCGTCGAGGATACGAAGGAAGGCGAGATAGGCGTCTTCTATTCAAGGGAGATGCCGCCGGCCGACGAAGGCCCTTTCCTCAAAGAGGAGAAACGGCTCCTCAAAACGATCGCCGACCGGATCGGCAACTTCATCCTGCACCAGCAGCTGCGCGAGGCCGCCGAGGAGCGCCCGCGGGAAAGCGCCGGCGAATGGAGGGTCATTCTCAATCTCCTGCACCACACCGATCGCAACCTCTTCGAGAGCGTGTCCGAAAAGATGCTCAACCTGCTCTGCTGGAGCGGCGTCGAGGAGGCCGAACGGCTGCGCGGCGCGCTCGTCCCCATCGACGTCGATTTCGAGGCCGGATTGGATCAGGAAGCCAATAAGCCCTCCAGCCTGCACTCGCTCGAGATCACCGACCGCCTGAGCGACGAGATCTTCCGCATCGCAAAGGGCGAGTACACGAACGAGCAGCTGCTCGACTATCTCCGGAAATGGATTCAGGACGACAAGCTGAGCTACCTCCTGCACGTCGGAAACAGCAATCTCCCCCTTTCCGAGGTGATCGCCGCGCTCCGGCAGTACCGGGACATGTCTCCCTCGGGGATCGATCTCTCCCCGGCGGTGAAAAAAGGCGTGATCGTCTCCCTTATCACGCGATTTCTCTCGAGGCAGCTCAGCTACATCAAGGTCGCGAAGAAATATATCGAGATCCGGGACTTCTTCGAGATACTCGACCGGATCATCCACACGCCCGAGAGCCACGGACAGCTCGGCGGCAAGGGCGCGGGACTTTTTCTCGCCCAGCAGATCATCAAGAAATCGTACGGCACCGACGCGCTCTTCGCCAACGTGAAGGTGCCGAAGAGCTGGTATATCACCTCCGACGTGCTGCTCGGGTTCTTGCGGTTCAACAACCTCGACGAGGTCATCGAGCAAAAATACAAAGACATCAATCAGGTCCGGCTCGAATACCCGCATGTGATGCTCACGTTCAAGAACAGCAGATTTCCGTCGGAGGTCGTGCAGGGGCTTTCCATGGTGCTCGACGAGCTCGAAGGGATGCCGCTCATCATTCGCAGCTCGAGCCTCCTCGAGGACAGCCTCGGAGCGGCCTTCTCGGGAAAATACAAGAGCCTTTTCCTCGCGAATCAGGGATCGAAGCAGGAGCGTCTCGAAGCCCTCCTCGACGCCGTGGCCGAGGTGTACGCATCGATCTTCGGTCCGGACCCCATCGAGTACCGGGCCGAGCGCGGGCTGCTCGATTTCAACGAGGAAATGGGAATCATGATCCAGGGAGTCGTGGGGAACCGCGTGGGAGATTACTTCCTCCCCTCCTTCGCCGGCGTCGCGTTCAGCAGGAACGAATTCCGCTGGTCGCCCCGGATCAACCGCGAGGACGGTCTCATCCGCACGGTCCCCGGTCTCGGCACGCGGGCGGTCGACCGCGTCAGCGACGATTATCCGGCTCTCATCGCTCCCGGGCAGCCGGGGCTGCGCGTCAACGTCGCGACGGAGGAGATCGTCTATTACACGCCGAAGAAGATCGACGTCATCAACCTGAGGACCAACACCTTCGAGACGATAGACGCGAAGGACCTGCTCCGGAGATACGGGGCGGAGCTCCCGCTCGTCGAGAAGATGGTTTCGATCTACGACGGCCATAATCTGCGGAAGCCGATGGCGATGAACATCGATTTCGAGCACGACGACCTTCCCTTCACGCTTGACGGCCTCATCAACGAAACCCCCTTCGTGAAGCAGGTTCACGGCATTCTCAAGCTGCTCGAGGAGAAGCTCGGGTTCCCCGTCGATATCGAGTTCGCGCATGACGGAACCGATTTCTATCTGCTCCAGTGCCGCCCGCAGAGCTTTTCGCCGGCGAGCGCGCCCGCACCCATCCCGCAGGACATTCCCGCCGAGAAGATCGTCTTTTCGGCGAAGCGCTATATATCGAACGGGCGCGTCCCGGACATCACCCACGTCGTCTATGTCGATCCGCTCGCGTACGCCGAGCTCCCGGAGCGGGAAGACCTCGTCGCCGTCGGACGGGCCGTCGGTCATCTCAACAAGCTTCTGCCCAAACGCCAGTTCATCCTCATGGGACCGGGACGATGGGGAAGCCGGGGGGATATCAAGCTCGGCGTGAACGTCACCTATTCCGACATCAACAACACCGCGGTTCTCATAGAGATCGCCCGCAAGAAGGGCAACTATATGCCGGATCTCTCCTTCGGCACGCATTTCTTCC
>JAFNGP010000172.1 GCA_017885175.1 bacterium | reverse complement strand
CGTCCGGCTTCACGTCCCTGAACCGCCGGTGCACGACGTCGCGCGCATCGAGGACATTGATGAACGTGTACGGCTGATCCTCGTAGATGAGCTCCTGGATCCGGTAGAAGAGCGGCTTTGCCTGCTCGAAATCGAGCATCCCCGTCGCCGCCGTGTTGAGGCTGTCGACGAGCGGGTTGCAGTAGTTGACCCTGTTGAATCCCGGGGGAATCCGCGCCTCGCACGACCAGATGGGCGCGAGATCGGCCTTTCCGCCGACGCGCCACGAGTTGATCTGGGCGTCGTAGTCGCCCGATTTGACCTTCTCGAGGAATATCGTCCATTCGAGAGCGGCGACATTGACCTTGATACCGATCTTTTTCAGCATGTCCTGCACCGTCACGAGGATATCGCTCCGGAGCTGGTTTCCGTAATTCGTGACGAGATCGAACTCGAAACGCTTTCCGCCCTTCTCGATCCAGCCGTCTCCGTTCGTATCGCGGAAACCCTCTTCCGCGAGCGTCCGCCGCGCTTCGGCGGTGTCGTACGGCACCGGTTTGATGTTCGGATTGTACGCCCAGATGATCGGCGGGAAGGGGCTCGTGCATTCCCGGGCGAATCCGTAGTAGATGTTCTCGTTGATGAGCGCGCGGTCGATCGCCATCGTGAGGGCCCGGCGGACACGAGCGCTCGCGAAGAGCGGCTTCGACGCGTTCCACCCGATATAGTTGTACGCCCGCGTCGGAAACGCGTACAGCGCGAGATTCGGGTAGT
Organism: bacterium; assembly: GCA_017885175.1. GTDB lineage: Bacteria > Krumholzibacteriota > Krumholzibacteriia > Krumholzibacteriales > Krumholzibacteriaceae > SSS58A. The sequence goes on along the minus strand of JAFNGP010000172.1, from coordinate 13,304 downwards.
TGGTCTTGATGTCCTGCATCTCCCCCGGCGGAATCATCTCCATGCAATCGATTTCGCCGCTCTTGAGCTGCGTGAGAAGGGTGGTCTGGTCGGGAATGATCTTGAAGATCACCTTCTCGAGGTACGGTTTTCCCTTTTCGTAATAGCGCTCGTTTCGAACGAGCGTGAGGGTCTGTCCCTTGACCCATGCAGAAAACTTGAAGGGGCCGTTCGTCGGAAGCTGTTCGATCGGGAGCTTCCCGAACTCCGCATGCGGGACCCGGTCGAGCACGTGCTTCGGCATGATCGGCCCGTCATTTGCGTCCATGACCTGATAGGGATACGCCTTCGCGTAGTGGTACACGATCGTGTGATCGTCGACGACCGAGACCGAGTCGATGTGCGCCTTGAGATGGCGGCTCGCCCACTGGGTCAGCGAATCCTTCTGCGCGGCGAAGGTCGCCGCGACGTCTCGCGCCGTCACGGGGACCCCGTCGCTCCAGTACACATCCGTGCGCAGACGGAACGTGAGGTCGAGACGATCGGCGGAAAACTCCCATGATTGCGCGAGGCGCGGAGCGAAGTTGAGCAGGTCCGACTGCTCGTCGAGCAGAGACAGGAAGAGAAGATTGTACACGTCCCGGGCGTGGGCATCCGTCGTCGACATCGGATTGAGACCCTCGTAGTCGTTGATCTCTCCGACGATGAGCGTGCCGCCCCGTTCGGCCCGATCCTTCTTCGCGCATCCGGCGCACGCCGCGAAAAGCACGGCAAGCAGCAAAATCAAGCTCAGGCGGCTCCTCGAATTCATTCGCACGATCATCACGCTCCCTCGGTGTGAGTGGCACGTCTCCGCACAGTATACGCGCATCGCTCCCCCATGAAAGATAATAGTATCCCGAAAGGTTCGGAAGTTGCAACAGCCGAGAACGTAGACGTGCGCCCGATTCGCACCCGGACGCGTACGCAGGGTTGCCGGCAGCAACAACTTCTTACAAAAGAAGCAGTTGGAGACTTGAAGGAGGTCCAGGATGTTTTGCGCAAAGATCCGGGCGTTTTGCTTGATGCTCGTTCTTGCAGCGCCCCTGTTCATTTCCGCATGCTCGAGCTCGAGCACGAGCGACAGCAATACTCCCGACGTGCACGATACGTCGCCGCCGACGGTCGTCGCTCAGTCCCCCGCGGACGGGGCGATAGACGTCACGAGGAGCGGTCCTTACTGGGTCGCGTTCAGCGAAGCGATGGACGAGGCCGCGTTCTCCGCCGGCGTCTCCTTCACGCCGGGCTCGGTCTACTTCGACCTCTCCTGGAAAGGCGATACGCTCGTCATCACGCCGGGTTCGCTTCTCGAGGGAGGAACGAGCCACTCGATCACGATCGTCGGCACCGTCGAGGACGTCGCCGGAAACGCGCTGGGTAGCGATTTCACGCTTCCCTTCACGACGACCGTGGCCGCCGACGTCACGCCTCCCGCGGTTGTAAGCACCAGCCCAGCCGGCGGAGAGACGGAAGTCCTCGGAACGCAGACGATCGAGATCGCGTTCAGCGAAGCGATGGACCATATGGCGACCGAGGGCGCGATCTCCTCCTTTCCGGAACCCGCCGACGGCTGGGGAGAATGGGAAGGGCTCACCCTGAAGCTCTACCACTCGGCGTTCCCCCAGGACAGCCTGATCACGATCACGATCGGCGTCGGGGCGACCGACCTCACCGGCAACCACCTCGCCGCTCCGCATGTTTTCAGCTTCCGGACGCGCCAGGACGACACCCGTCCGTACCTCGCGAGCGCGTCGCCGGCGAGCGGCACCGTTTCGGTGTCGACGGGCCTCTCGCAGATCGTGTTCACCTTCAGCGAAGCCATGGATAATAACTCATTCGATTTTCCGTACCAGTATATGGATGCGCGGGTAAATCAGCTCATACATACGGAACCTGCCTTCAGTCCGGACGGCACGACGATCACCGTCCCGCTGGCGCACGCGCTCGCCCCCGGATGCACCTACTGGGTGAATTTCTTCAACGCGACCGACGCGTCGGGGAACCCGATCGATCCGAATCCGACGCCGTACCAGTTCACCGCGGCGGGAACGGCCACTTCCTTCCCCGTGGCGAACGCCAATATGTGGAACTTCATCGCCGGAGCGAGCAATGAGGTGACGGTGGCAATCGCGAACTATAATCAGGGCACCGGCGCCTTCGATCAGGTAGTAGTGAACGACGCCGCGCAGACGCAGGAGGTAACGCACTTCAAGAAGACATCCGCCATGATTCAGCATCTGGGCCGGGATGAATACCGCAACGGCGTCTACCAGTTCTCCATGATATGGGACGCCCCCCTCACGTACGTCGAGCTCCCCGTCGAGAATCACCTCGGCGACAGCTGGCCTCTCTCGGCCAATGCGACAATCGATGATTCGACGACGATGACCCTCGTCGGGTCGACCTCGCTCGAAGCGAGCGCCGTCGATCTCGTGAGCGAGGCCCTTCGCGGCACCTTCAAGGGCTGCGCCGTCCTCCACCTCGACGCCGACGTCACGCGATACGTGCGCGGAATTAGCGTTGACGTGAGCGAGGTGCATCAAATAGTGTGGTTGGCACCCGGAGTCGGCCTTGTGAGGATAGTCAATTACGATGGCGGCGGCTCCGATACGCTCAGTGTTTACGACTGGAGTCTCTAATCGATTCGCCGTCGCGGGGCGGGTCCCGGATCCGCCCCGGCGGCACATACTCATGTGATTGAAACCGGCTGCGATATCATCCTTCGGGAATCGTGCGGGAGCCTCGCGGGGAAACGCGTCGGGCTCCTCGCGAATCCCGCCTCCGTCACCCGCTCCCTCGTATCGACGATCGAAGTCCTCCTCTCGTGCGGCGTCCGCGTCGTACGGATATTCGGTCCCCAGCACGGCATCTACGGCGACACGCAGGCCAACATGATCGAATGGGAAGGCTTCACCGATCCGGGCTCGGGCATTCCCGTCCATTCGCTGTACGGCGCCCGGCGCTCGCCGGATGCCGGCGAGCTCGACGGGCTCGATTGCCTCGTGATAGACCTTCCCGACGCCGGAGCCCGGCCCTATACGTACCTCTGGACCTCGCTCCTCATGATGCGCGCNNCCCCTCGCGATGCGGCACGGCCTCACGATCGGCGAGGCGCTCGCGATGATGAACTCGCACGGACCCGACACATGCTCCCTGCGGGTCGTGCAGATGAAGGGATGGAAACGCGGGATGCACTTCGACGCGACCGGCCAGCCCTGGGTTCTCCCCTCTCCCAACATGCCGACGCCCGACACCGCGCTCGTCTACCCCGGCGCCGTTCTCTTCGAAGGCACGAACCTCTCCGAGGGCCGCGGAACGACGAAGCCGTTCGAGATCGTCGGAGCGCCGTGGATCGAACCGCGCGCCTTCGCCGCGGAGCTCGCCTCCTGCGGGCTCGCCGGGGTCGTATTCAGGCCGCTCCATTTCACGCCGGCGTGGGACAAATACGCGAACGAGCCGTGCGGAGGAATCCAGATCCACGTCACGGACCGGCGCGAGTTCAGGCCCGTTCGCTGCGGCGCGTCGATCGTCGCGGCCGCGGCGAGGCTTTATCGCGACCGCTTCCGGTGGAGCGCGCCGCCATACGAATACGAATACACGATCCCGCCGATCGACATCATCTCGGGAAGCGCGGCTCTGCGCGAGACGATCGACGCGGGAAAGGACCTGTCCCGCCTTTTCGAGGACTGGCGCGCCGACGAGGAACGCTTTCGCGCCGATCGGGCGCGATTCCTCCTCTATTGAGACCTATGAAGAACACACGCACCGCAATTTCGGGAATCATCCTCGCGGCCGGGTTCGGCGAGCGGATGCTGCCTCTCACCGCACAGGTCCCGAAACCGCTCCTCCCCATTCTCGGCACTCCCCTCTTCGAGCTGATCGTGAAGAAGCTCATGCGTCACGGCGCGGCCGAGATCCACTGCAACACCTTTCATCTTTCGGAGAAGATCGAAGCGTTCGCCTCCCGGCACGCCTGGCCCGTGCGGCTCCACCGCGAAGAGGAGCTCCTCGGAACGGGAGGAGGCATCGGAAACATGCGCGGCGGCGTCTCGGGCGCGGAGTGCATACTTCTCCATAACGGCGACGTCCTGTCGGACATACCGTACGAGCCCGCGATCGAGCGCCACATGAAACGGAAAGCGCTCGTAACGCTCGTTCTCGCTCCTTCGGGCCCCCGGGCGAATGTCGCGGTCGGCGCCGCAAACGAGGTGATCGCGATCGGCGAGAGCGCCGAGAAGCTCGGGCCCGGCGCGAAGCTCCTCGGCTATACGGGCCTCGCGGTGCTCTCGCCCGGCTCCCTTCCCTTTTTCCCCCGCGGGAAAAAGGAGCAGCTCGTCACGATTCTCATGGAAATGATGCGAGACAAACCCGGCTCCGTGATCGGATGGAACGCCGCCGAGGGGAACGCTCCGTACGCGTGGGGGGATGCGGGCTCCCCCGCGGGATTCATCGGCATCCACCGGGCGATTCTCGTCGACGGGGTGCGCTTCGATTCCGAAATGGAAACGCCTTCCGGTCCCATCCACGTGGGCGAGGGAGCGGCCATCGACCCCGCGGCCCGCGTCGCCGGATTCTGCGCGATCGGCCGCCGCGCCGTCGTCGAACCCCGCGCCCGGCTCGAGAATTGCGTCGTTCTCGACGACACGGTCGTCGAGAGAGACACCGTTCACTCGAACGAGATTCTGTTTCCCGGGGGGACGCTCAAAGCGGCGGGAGGCTCGCGCGTATGATCGATCGAAACGCGCATCCGGTTCTCGCGGCGGCGAAGGCCCTCGCGCGCCGGGAACGCCTCGCGGGGCTCGACGACGCGGCGACACTCTCCGCGATCGCGGGCGGCGGATCGAACCGGGAGTTCTTCAGGCTCGCGGGGCCCTCCCGCGCGGTCGTCGTGCTCCGCCAGAGCGGCGGAGGGCGGGAGATCGACTCGTATGTCGAGATCGCGCGCCTCCTCGCGCGCCACGGCGTCGGCGCGCCGGAGATCTACGCGGTCGACCGCGAGCAGGGCATCATTCTCATGGAGGATCTCGGCGACGTCCACCTCGAGGACGCGCTCTCGACGGCCTCTCCGGCCAAGGCGTCGTCCCTCTATTCGCGATGTCTCGATATCCTCGTCGATCTCGAGACGTCGGTCACCGATTCGCTCGCGCGGGAGAATCTTCTCGGCGATTCGATCTTCGACGAGAAATCGCTCCTCGGCGAGACGGAATACTTCATGCGCGAGTTCGTCGAGGGATTCTGCCCGATTTCGGTGCCCGGCTCCTGGGAGGAGGAGCGGCGGTTTCTCGCGGCGGCCCTCGCCCGCGAGCGGCGCGTGTTCATGCACCGCGATTTCCAGAGCAGGAACATCATGCTGACGGACGGGCGCCTCAGAATCGTCGACTTCCAGACGGCGCATCGCGGCCCGGGTCTCTACGATGCGGCGTCTCTCCTCAAGGACGCCTATCATCCCGTGAGCGCCATCGAGAGGCGGACCCTCCTCGAGGCGTTTCACGCGAAGCTCCGCGCGCGCGGCGCGCCGGAGGAACGGCGTTTCGGGGAATTTTACGAGGCTTTCACGCTCGCCGGCGTGCAGCGCAATCTCCAGGCGCTCGCCGCGTTCGTCAAGCTCGGCATGCGCATGGGCAAGCCCCGTTTTCTCGATTCGATCCCGGCCGGGATCGATCTGCTCGAAGAGGGAGTCAGGGAATCGCGCGTCCTGCCGGGGCTCGAAACGATGGTCGCCGCGATACGGAAGAGGATGCGGCCGCCCCGGGCGCCGGAATCGCCGTAGCGCGCGAGAGGCGTCAGCCCTCGACGACCTTGAAGATCTTGTCCCCTATCCTGACGCGGTCCTTCACCTTCGTTCCCGCCGAAGATCCCGCCCCGGCCTCGCTCACCTGCGCGTGCTCGATCTGGAGGGATTCGATCTTCTGGCTGAAATCGGTGGTGTGCCCCTTGAAGTGAATCTCGTCGCCGACCTTGATCCCGTGGGCGGCGATCCCGAGAGCCGCGACGCCGATCTTCGCGAAATAATCCTGGACGACGCCAATCTCGATCTCTTTCATACCGTCCTCCCGGCTCGAAAAGCGTCTTGAAGCTCTATGTGCCGCTTGATGCCGAAACTGTATGAAAGCGCGCGCGGTTTGACAAGGGAATTCACGCCCGCGCGGGGAGCTCGACGAGACGTCCGCCCGCCTCGCGATAGCGGGGATCGCAGGTGAACAGGACGACCTGGTGCTTCGCCGCGAATTCGCGCACGACATCGAGAGCCCGCTCGCGCCGCGCGGGATCGAAGTGGACGAAGGGGTCGTCGAGAAAAACCGGCTGCGGTTCGCCGCGGCTCATGAGCTCGACGAGGGCGAGCCGCACCGCGAGATGAATCTGGTCGCGGGCTCCCTGACTGACCGAATCGGGTTTTATGCGCTCCGGCGCGGACGAGGCGCCTCCCGACGCGTCCGCGTCCCCGCGAGCCGGGACGGTCTCGATCTTCAGGGTGAGGGGATCGATGAACAACGTTTCGTACCGGCCGCCGGTGATCCGCGACAGATACAGGCCCGCGAGCGGAGGAAGCCGCTCGGCGAGAAAGCCGGCCATCTCCCGCCGCGCCCCGGCGAGCGTTTCGAGAATCGCCTCCAGGACGCGCTCCTTCCTCCCGGCATGCCCCAGGCCCTCTCTCGCGCAGGCAAGACGCTCGGCGATATCGATCTCGTCCATGCGCTCGAGAGCGGCAAGCTTGCGATCGGCGAGAACGCGGGCGGCCGCGAGGCGTTTTCGCTCCTCTTCGCGAGCGCCGACCTCGCGATCGAGCCTCAGCATCCCGTCCCCGTCGGTTCTGAACGGCTCGAGCTCCGCGCGCGATTCCACGAGGGCGCGCAGATCGAGAGCGGCGGCGCCGTACTCGCGGTCGAGCGCTCCGAGAAGATCGCGCAGGTCGGCCTGTCGACCGCCCGCGGCCTCCTCGATCCTCGATTCGACGTCGCGCAACCGGTCCCTCCACGCGGCGCATTCAGCGAGAAGCGCCTTCGACTCTTCGAGAGAGCGGACGCCCAATACCTCCGCCCGTTTCTTCGCGAGCCGCCCGAGATCGCCTTCGAGGCCCGCCGGAGCGCCGGCCTTCCCGCGGCCGGGCCTCCGCGCGATATGCCAGACGACGAGCACGGCGCCGGCGACGAGGAACAGGGTCATGAGCGGCTTGCCGATCGCGACGCCGAGAATGCCGGCGAGGATGAGGGCCGCGGCGAGAACCGGCCGCCAGACCGAGGCGCGCGCTCCGATTCTCGAGCCGGCCCCGGCGATCTCCCTTTCGAGAAGCGATTCCCGCTCGAGATCGGATCTCAATGCGTCGAGAAACGCCGGCGTTCCCTGCGCGAGCGAGCCGGGAAAGCGCGATCCTTCCTCGGCGAGAGCCTGCTTCAGCGCGGACAGCTCCCCGATGCGGTCCTTTCGCTTCCTCAGAGCGTCCGCCTTCTCGCGCACCGCCTTCTCATTCTTCTCGAGATCCCGGCAGGCGGACGCTTTCTCCCTCTTCGCGCTCAGAAGATCGATATCGGCATCGAGGCGCAGCGATTTCGAATCGATGTCCGAAATCGTTTTGAGAAGCCCCTCTCGCTCGCCCGCGAGGGCCGAGGCCCTCGCCGCGTCTCGCTCGAGCCTTTCGACCTCGTCCATGAAACGCTTCACGGGACCGCGGTTCGCCTCGTTGACCGGCCGGTCCCTGCCTTTGATCAGCTCTTTCCGCTTGTCCTCGACCGTCTGCTGAACCCCGGCCGGAGTGGCGTTCCCCCACCCTCCCCCGAGGATTTCCTCGATCGCTTCACCGAGCGCCGACTTCCCGTCGCCGACACTGGAGAGATCCTCGTGGCGCACGCCGCACACGCGAAGGAAAAGGTTCTCGTCGGAAAGGGGAAGATGCGCTCCGAGGAACTCGTCCACGGCCTTCCCCTTCGCGAACGGCTTGGCTTCCCCCGGGCGGGAGATCGTCTGCTCCTTCGAATCGAAGTCGCGTACGAGCCGGTACCGATCCTGGCCGAGCCGGAATTCGATTTCGATCCTGAAGCGCCCGGCGCTCCCCCACCGCCCGAGGGCGAGGATGTCGCTCTTCTGCGACGCCGCGCTCGTGTAGAAGCCGGCCGCGATGCCGCGAAACAGGCTCGATTTACCCCCCTCGTTCGGGGAGAGAACGACGTTGAGGCCCGGCGCAAACTCGACGGCAACCTTCCCGAAGGCGAGAAAATTATCGAGAGCGACGCGCTCGATCCACACGTTCGATTCCCTCCCGGCCCGCGTTCCCGCGGGCCGCCGTCAGCCGATCAGATCCCTGCCCTTGAACAGCTGGTACCCGAGCTGGAGCGCCTCTTCGTAAAGCTCCCTCGTCTCGCCTTCAGCGCCCTCGATCCTTTTCAGCATGCTCCGCACGAACGCGCCCGCCACCGTATCCGCGGGAACGGCGAGAAGCTCCTCCCTCGAAATCTCCCTCGAAGGCCCCTTCCCCGAGAGCCGCGCGGAAAAATAATGCCGTTCGAGATCCGCGACGGCCTGCGCCGGATCGAGCGCCGAATCGACGCCGACGAGCCCCGAGAGCGCGAGATCGAGGATGAGATCGCGGTCCGGAGGAACCTCGCGAAGAACCTTCGCGGCGAATTCATCCGACGATTGAAGGCCGGTGCAGTCGATGACGCGCCTTTCGACGCGCCGTTTGCCGATTCGCCTTCGCTCGAACGACGCTACGCCGCCGGCGAGCGTGACCGAAACGAAGAAGCCGGCTCCCTGCTGATCCCTCGCGACGATCTCGGGCGAACCGCTGTAAATAACCGGCGGCGTCTGTTCCCTCAGGACCCTGAACGAATGCCAGTGCCCGAGAGCGACATAATCGAATCCGGCGGCGAGATCGTCGAGCCGCGAGGGCGCCTCCTTCGCGTCGAGGCCGGCGGAGAATCCCTCGACGGAACAATGCGCGACGCAGACGTTCCACCGCCGTCCGGCGACCGGCGCGAGACCGGCGAAAACGCTCTCCGACGGGACGTTCGAGGAGAGGGCCCTCCCGTGCACGGCGAGCGAAAGTTCCGGGATATCGATCACCGCGTTTCCCGGCGTGAGAACGCGGACGTCTCCATTCGATTCGAACCGTTTCATCTCGCGCTCGTAGACCGACCCGGGCGAATAGCAATCGTGGCCTCCCGGGAGAATGACGACGCGGCACGAGGCCGCCGCGTCGCGGAGGCATCCGATAACGTGCGAGACATCCGCTTCGCTCGCGCCGAACGTCGAATCGAAGAGATCCCCCGCGATGAGGAGAACGTCGTATTTCTCGTCCCGCGCGACGCGGGCGATCCCGGCGAACGCCTCGCGCAGGGCGAGGCGCTGCTCGCTCCCTTTCATCCCGAGGAACAGGAACGGCGCGCCGAGGTGAACGTCCGACGTATGGAGAAGACGAAGCGTTTCCATCATGACTCCCCGCCGGCGAACATCATGTTCTCTCCGATAGAAGCGTTTCGAGATACGACCTGCCCTCGATCGCTCCGTCGACGTCGACCTCGAAGGTCATGAGCGGCAGGGGATCGCGGCCGCGCAGTATCTCCGCGAGCGCGGGAAAATCAAAAATGCCCCGCCCCGGCGGGAGGTGATCGTCGGAGGACCCGTCGTTGTCGTGCAGATGGAGTGCGACGACCCTGTCGCCGAGGACGTCCCACCATCGCCGCACCGGACGCCGCGAGAACGCGTTGATATGCCCCGTGTCGAGGCACACCATCGCCGCGCCCGGCGGCAGGACGTCGACGAGCCGCGCGAGCGCCTCGGGGCGCTCCTCCCACGCGTTCTCGAGGGCCACCCGCACGCCGAGCCTCGCGGCCTTCGCGAGAACGGCCCCCATGCGCTCGCCCCAGTTGCCGAGCCACTCCCTGAGCCCCTCGCGCGAATAGAAGGGAGAATAGCTCGTATGAACGACCATCGTCGAGCCGCCGAGCCCCGCGGTCACCTCGCACCCGCGTTCGACGCACTCGGCGCTGTACCGGGCGATATGGCCGTTGAGGCTCGCGACGTCGAGACCGAGAAACGGGCCGTGGGTGAAGGTCGAGAGATGGCGGCTCTCGATGAGCGTGCGCATCCGCGCGACGTCCGCGTCCGGGACGCGCATGAGATGCTCGACGTCGGTCATCCGCACTTCGGGATGAAATCCGGCCCGCGCGATCGAATCGAACTTTTCCTCGAGCTCGTCGAGCAGGACGCTCGCGTGAAAAATCATGTGAACCACCCTGCGCCCGCGCGCAAGCTCCCCCTTGACCGCCCCAAGCGATATGAGTATTCTACGAAGCACGCGCCGGAGCGTCCGGCATCTCCGGACCGGGCCGGCGGGCGTCAACGTAACACATACGCGGCCGATATTGCAAGAACGAGGCTTCGAACGGGCAAGGCGGTGCACGGAATGAAACTGGTGGAATGCGTTCCCAATTTCAGCGAGGGACGCGACGCGGCGAAGATCGAACAGATAGCGGACGAGATTCGCGCGACCGACGGGGTGAAGCTCCTCGACGTCGATCCGGGCAAGGACACGAACCGGACCGTCGTGACCTTCATCGGAACCCCCGAGGCGGCTCTCGAAGCGGCGTTCAAGGCGATGGCGAAAGCCTCCGAGATCATCGACATGCGGACGCACACCGGCGCCCACGCGCGTCTCGGAGCGACGGACGTATGCCCGTTCGTGCCGGTTTCGGGGGTCACCATGGACGACTGCGCGGCGCTCGCCCGCGCCCTCGGAGAGCGGGTCGCCGCGGAGCTCGCCATCCCCGTGTACCTCTACGAGGAGGCGGCGGCGAGCCCCGAGCGGCGGAACCTCGCGAACATCCGCCAGGGCGAATACGAGGGCCTCGCCGAGAAGCTCAAGGACCCCGCGTGGAAACCGGACTTCGGCTCCGCGTCGTTCAATCCGAAGAGCGGCGCGACGGTGATCGGCGCCCGCGAGTTTCTCATCGCGTTCAACGTCAACCTCAACACGCGCGACGTCCGGATCGCGCGCGAGATCGCCTTCGATATACGCGAGAAGGGCCGCGCTAGGCGCGACGCGTCGGGCGCGATCATGAAGGACGAAAACGGCGAGACGATCTTCGCGCCGGGAAAATTCAAGGCGTGCAAGGCGGTCGGCTGGTACATGGAGAATTTCGGCCGCGCCCAGATCTCGATGAATCTCGTCAATTACCGGATCACGCCGCCGCATCTCGTGTTCGACGAATGCGCGAGGCTCGCCGAGAGCCACGGCGCCCGCGTCACGGGGAGCGAGCTCGTCGGCCTCGTCCCGCTCGAGGCGATGCTGCAGGCGGGGCGTTATTACCTCGCGAAGCAGAAAAAGACGACGGGAGTTCCCGAATCGGAGCTCATCCACATCGCGGCGCTCTCCATGGGCATGAGNNGCACTCTCGTCGGGATGAAGGTGAATTCGTTCGCGGACGTCCTCTCGACCGATTCTCCCGCGCCCGGGGGCGGAAGCGTCGCCGCGCTCTGCGGGGCCCTGAGCGGCGCCCTCTCCTCGATGGTAGCCGCCCTTACGCACGGGAAGAAGGGGTACGAAGGCGCCTCCGACGAGATGGAGAGAGCCGGCGTCAGGGCGCAGGAGCTCAAGGCCGCGTTTCTCGCCGACGTCGACCGCGACACGGACGCCTTCAACAGGGTGATGGAGGCCATGCGCCTTCCGAAGGGCACCGAAGAGGAGAAGAAGACCCGCGAGGCCGCGATTCAACGCGCGACCAGGGAAGCCACGCTCGTGCCCCTCGGCGTTCTCGAGCGCTCGCTCGAGGCGGCCAGGCTCGCGCGGACCGTCGTCGAGCGCGGAAACAAAAATTCGATCAGCGACGGCGGCGTGGCGGCGCTCGCGGCCCGAACCGCGGCCGAGGGGGCGTTCCTCAACGTGACGATAAACCTCCCCGGCATCGCGGACGAGCGTTTCCGGAGCGAGACGCTCGCCGAAGCGAAGCGGCTCCGCGCTGAAATCGTCCCCCACACGGAGGAGACGGTGCGGATCACGGAGAACAAGATCGCCGCGGGGAAGTGACGCCCATGATCAAGCTCGATTTCTCTCTCACGCGGGCGCACGTCGCGGAGCAGGCGCTCTCCACAGCGGTTCCTGCCGCGCTCGACGAGCTGCGCTCACTCGTTCGCAGGGAGGGCCCGGGCGCCGACATGCTCGGGTGGCTCGATCTGCCGATCGCGGCGCGAGCCGAGATCGCGCGGCTCTCGGACGGAGCGAAACGAATCCAGGACGAAAACGACTGTCTCGTCGTCGTCGGGATCGGCGGCTCGTACCTCGGCGCCCGCGCCGCGATCGAGGCGCTGCCGCGGGAAGCCCCCTTCCCCGTTCTCTTCGCGGGCGTCAACCTCTCCCCCGAGTACCACGAGCGCCTCTTCGCGCGGCTCGAAGGAAAGCGATTCGCGCTCTGCGTCATATCGAAATCGGGAACGACGCTCGAGCCGGCGATCGCCTTCCGCCTCCTGCGGAACAAGCTTCTCGAACGGTTCGGCGCGGAAGGCACCCGCAAAAGAATCGTCGCCGTGACGGACCGCGAATCGGGAGCGCTGCGGCGGATCGCGGCGAAGGAATCGTACGCCGATTTCGCGATTCCCGCCGGCGTCGGAGGAAGGTTCAGCGTGCTCTCCCCCGTCGGACTTTTTCCCTGCGCCGTCGCGGGGATCCCGCTGCGCGAGATGCTCGACGGCGCCGCCTCCGCGCTCGGCCGGTTCACGAGAAACGACGCGTCGAACGACGCGGTCCGCTACGCGGCACTCAGGCATGTTCTCCTCCGCTCGGGAATTGCGATCGAGGTTCTTTCGACCTTCCACCCCGAGCTCGCTTCGCTTTGCGAATGGTGGAAGCAGCTCGCCGGCGAATCGGAGGGAAAGAACGGCCGGGGCCTCTTTCCCGCCTCGACCGTCATGAGCGCCGACCTCCACTCGCTCGGGCAGTATCTTCAGGAAGGACCCCGGAGTATTCTCGAAACCTTCCTGTCCGCGGCGGAACCGCGCGCGGATATCGAAATACCCGCCGACGCGGACGACGAAGACGGGCTGAACTACCTCGCGGGACNNGAGCGAGGTGAATCGCACCGCTTTGAACGGCACGCGCGAGGCGCACGCGTCGGGTGGAATCCCCGTTCTCACCATCGCAACGGAATCGATCACCCCCGGCTCGACGGGAGAGCTTTTCGTCTTCTTCGAAATCGCGATCTCGATCTCCGCGCGCCTTCTCGGCGTCAATCCGTTCGATCAGCCCGGAGTCGAGGAATACAAGAAGAGGATGTTCAAGCTTCTCGGAAAGCCCGGAA
>JAFNGP010000171.1:9119-11880 GCA_017885175.1 bacterium | reverse complement strand
ATCGCCTCTGGCTGCGGGAGCGCCGGACTCTGATCGTAAAAGAAGACCTGCGCGATTTGACGCGCATAAGGATGCTCTCGCACGTCGAGGAGCTGATCGAGCTCCTCGTTCTTCGCGCGGGCGGGGTACTTTCCTACAACGCGCTCCACGAGGATTTGCAGGTCGCCGTCGAATCCGTTCGACAGTGGACCGACCACCTCCAGCGTTTGTACTTTTTGTACCTGATCAGGCCGTTCGCGGGGAATATCGCCCGATCCCTGCGCAGGGAACCGAAGCTCTACCTCTGGGATTGGTCCGAGATCCCGGATGATGGGGCCCGCTTCGAGAACCTCATCGCGAGCCACCTCCTCAAGTGGTGCCATTTCACCCAGGACTTTGGGCTTTCTCCCCTCGATCTTCATTACGTGCGGGACAGGGAGAAGCGCGAGGTAGATTTTCTTCTGACTCTCAACCGTAAACCCTGGGCGCTGATCGAAGTGAAGCTGTCCGATACATCGCCGGTCCCGGCCATGAGCTACTTCGCCGAACGTCTCAAGGCGCCTCACAGGATTCAGGTGGTCCTGGAATGCGAGCGGCCGGGTATGGCCGGCGACGTTCACGTGATCGACGCCGCGAATTTCCTGCGTACGTTGCCTGTCTGATCGATTCTCGAAATGATCCTATTCGACAGTTTGCGGCCCTCGGGAGAGAGGGCTCGCGGCGGAAAAATTCTGTTTTTTCTTACGATTCCGCTGGAAGCCGTCCCGCGCGGATATTATAATTCCTTCTGTTCAAATGTTACGTGCCGTTCAGCGGCAGCCCCCTGGAAACGCGATAATAACGGGAGGGAATGTATGGCATATCAACCGCTCGATTTCCTCAGTATCGACGAGCTCCTCAGCGAAGAGGAAATCATCGTCAGGGACACGGTGCGCAAGTTCGTCGACAAGGAGGTGCTCCCTATCATCGCGGAGCACTGGGAGGCGGCGACCTTCCCCAAGGCGCTCATCCAGAAGCTGGCCGAACTGGGCGTTTTCGGTCCCTTCGTGCCGGCGAAGTACGGCGGCGCCGAGGCCTCTTACACGGTGTACGGCCTGATCTGCCAGGAGCTGGAGAGGGGCGATTCCGGTGTGAGGAGCTTCGCCTCGGTGCAGGGGAGCCTCGTCATGTATCCGATCTGGAAGTTCGGCTCGGAAGAGCAGAAGATGGAATACCTGCCGAAGCTGGCCTCGGGAAAGATCATCGGATGTTTCGGGCTGACCGAGCCCGACGCCGGATCGGATCCGCGCTCGATGACCACGAAAGCCCATAAGGACGGCAAGCACTGGATCCTCAACGGCGCCAAGATGTGGATCACGAACGGCACGATATCCGATATCGCCATCGTCTGGGCGAAGGACGACGAGGGGAAGATTCGCGGGTTCGTCGTGCACAAGGACGACAAGGGATACTCGGCGCCGGAGCAGAAGCACAAGGTTTCGCTCCGCGCCTCGGTGACCTCCGAGCTCGTCCTCGAGGATGTCCGCATCCCGGCAGACAGGGAGCTTCCCAACACGAGCGACCTCAAGAGCCCGCTGATGTGTCTCACGTCGGCCCGCTACGGGATCGCCTGGGGAGCCGCGGGCGTAATGCAGGGGCTGCTCGACGAAGCGATCAAATACAGCAAGGAACGGATCATGTTCGGCAAGCCGATCGCCGCGTTCCAGCTCACCCAGCAGAAGCTCGCCGAGATCGCGACCGATCTCACGAACGCGCAGCTGAGCGCGTACCGGGTGGGCCGCCTCGCCGACGAGGGCAAGATGAAGCACTACCATGTTTCGATGATCAAGAGGCACAACGTCAACGCGGCCCTTGTCGCGGCGCGCAAGGTGCGGAGCATCCTCGGAGCGAACGGGATAGCCCTCGAGTACCAGGCGATCCGCCACATGTGCAACCTCGAATCGGTNNTACATACGCTGATACTCGGAGAGCAACTGACGGGGATTTCGGCGTTCAAAGGCTGAGCGCCCGATATCGATCGAGAAAACGACCCCCTGGAACGACGAGTCGGATCCCGATTGCGTTTCCAGGGGGTTTTTCTATGCGTCCGGCGACATGCAAGCAATATTGACACGGGATCGAAAGCTCCATACTATGTGCGGGCATTGTATCGGGCGATTCCTTTTCTCGTACCGGCGGAATGAACGCGAATGGAGGGAATGCAAATGAAGGCGCTGTCGTTGATCGGTGTGATTCTCGTTCTGGGAATTATGGCGCTGGCGGGGTGTTCGGAGGATGCCGAATGCCCCACTTGTACGAAATGCCCTTCGCAGCAATGGGCGGAGTACGACAATTTCGGTGACAACACTCTCGACACCGACCTCTGGAGCGCCACCGTCTATTACGGCGGTCAGGTGCTCGAAACGTCGGGTCAGTTGCAGCTGTGGGGGCACACGGACCTTTGGACCGGCGCCGGTATTGCCAGAATGAGGGAATCCAGGCCGGCGTGGAGGTTCGATCTCGTCGAGACCTATTTCGAGGAAGGCCCCGGGTGCCAGGGGTGGCACATCCGGGCAATCGATCCCGCCAACGGCGCCGCGATCGAGGTTCTCAATGAATGCAGCGCGGGCTGTACGACTCCGCCCACCTGGGCGGACACTACGGGAGCCTACGAGATCAGGAATGACGGGGACTCCCTGGCCGTCTATCGGGATGGCAGCCTCTTGCGCCGGGTCTACGGCAACGGGATCAACTCGTTCGTCATGGAATTCGTCGCGGACAATGTGTATGGCTCCGGACACCA
>JAFNGP010000171.1:1753-9088 GCA_017885175.1 bacterium | reverse complement strand
CGTCGATAACCTCTGGGGCATGGAATGGAAACCGTGACGCATCGGATCGCGCATTTATCGCTAATCTCCGCGCTCATTTTCATGCTGCTCTTCTGCGCCGCTACGACCGCGACGGCGCTGGAGATCATGGCCAGGAACCCGTATGCGGGCGCCATTGTCGTCGATGCCGCCACGGGAANNCCCGGCCAGCATCACCAAGCTGATGGTGCTGCTCGTCATTCTCGATGCGTTTGACGCCCGCCGCCTGAGTCTGGAGGAGCCGGTCAAGGTGACCGCCAAGGCCGCCAGAATCGGCGGATCGCAGGTATATCTAAAGGACGGTGAAGTGTTCCCGGTCGACGAGCTGCTGTACGCGCTCATCGTCCAATCGGCAAACGACGCCGCGACGGCGCTGGCGATCCATTACGCCGGCAGCAAAGAGGCGTTCGTGGAACTGATGAACAAACGCGCGCAGGAAATCGGGATGAGAGACACGGTCTTTCGCTCCGTGCACGGCCTGCCCCCGGGCAGGGGCCAGCTGCCTGATATTTCCACCCCGCGCGATATCGCGAAGCTGTGCCGCGAGCTCCTCAAGAAACCCGGATCCTTGAGGTATACGTCCGCCAGGCAGCGTCCCTTCAGGGCAAAAGCGGCACAGCCGTTTATCATGAGAAATCACAATCGGCTGCTCGCGAGAATCGAGGGGTGCGACGGGCTCAAGACCGGGTATTTCAGAGCGGCGGGATTTTCCATCGCGGCGACCGCATCCAGGAAAGGCCAAAGGGCCATCGCGGTCGTGCTCGGGGCGTCGAATGGAAAAGTAAGAGACGCCAAGGCGAAAGAGATGCTCACCAAAGGACTGACGGAGCTCGTGACGAATGCGCCGCCGTCTGCCCCGGCGCCCGCACCCGGCGCCCGCGCCCGACCCCCGCAGTGATTACTTCCTCTGCCCGATCATCGAGAACGTGGCGCCGCAGGCGCCGCCGCCGGGGACGCTCCCGTACTGCCAGAGCATCGTGCCTGTGAATTTGTCGCCGCCCTCGAACGTGACCGTAACGCTGTAGTTGCAGGAGTACCATCCATAGTCCGTATAAAGGATGGCCATGACGGGCGCCGTGCCGTCGCCTTTGTGGGCTGAAGCGTCCCAGGCGCCGATGGCGGGATCGAGGAACTTGCCGACGTCCTGGAGGCTGAAGGCGCCGCCATCGATCGAGATGGTCACGCTGCGGGGCGAAGGCAGCACCGGCGAGGAGCAATCTTCGCCGACCAGCGCATACTGGACGACGAATGTGCCGCTGTAGTCGACGGCCGGCTGCGTGAGGGATGTCGGCCTTGTGGTGTCGTCGCTGCAGCCGGAAGCGAGGGCGACGATCAGAACAAGCGAGAGAGCGAATCTTCGCATGTCACACCCCCTGGGATTTCCGGATTTCCATTTAATGATAGCGCCCGGCGCCGCAATAAGCAAGCCTGCCGTGCTGACTCATAGCCGCCGGGGGCAAGGTGGCAAGGGTCCTGCTTCCTTCAGCATATCCTCGGAGGCGGTTTCCGCGCACTGCTCCGGATCGCAGCAGGTGTAGCACACCCGCTTGATCGATTGGACGCGAAGGAGCCTGACCTCGGGGGAGAGAAAGCCGTTTTTGACCGGCTCTTCTCTCAAGAGGTCGGTGCTGAGATACTTTTTGTTGTCGTCCGGGAAGACCGTGACGACGACCGCGTCGGCGCCCATCTCGTTCTGTATCCGCAGGGCGCCGAGGAAGTTCGCCCCCGAGGAAATGCCCACACCGATCCCCAGCTCCGCGGAGAGCTTCTGGGCCATCAAAATCGCATCGCCATCGTCCACGCCGATCACCGCATCCAGCTTTTCCAGGTTCACGATCGAAGGGATGAACTCGTCGGAAATGCCCTGGATGCGATGCTTGCCGACCTTGCAGCCGGTGGACAGCGTAGGAGAGTTGGTCGGCTCCAGCGGATGAACCTTCACCGCGGGATGCTTCTCTCTGAGAAAGCGGCTGACCCCCATGATCGTTCCGCCCGTGCCCACGCCGGCGATAAATGCGTCCGGATGCAGGGAGCGGAATCTGAGCTGCCACCATATCTCGGGTCCCGTCGTATTGTAGTGGGCATCGGTATTGTCCTCGTTCGAGAACTGCCGGGGGAGAAAGGCTCCTTTCGTGGTCTCGGCCAACTCCTCGGCGCGCCGAATGCTGCCGAGAAAGCCGCCCTCGTCTTTGCTCACGAGGACTATTTTCGCCCCGTAGCTCTTGATCAGCCGGATACGTTCCTCGCTCATCCAGTCCGGCATGAATATGGTGACGGGGTGCCCCAGGGCGCGGCCCAGCGCTGAAAAAGCGATCCCCGTGTTCCCGCTCGTGGCCTCGATGATGACGCTGCCGGGTTCGAGCATTCCTCTCGCCGATCCCTGCTTGATAATGTGAAACGCCATCCGGTCCTTGATGCTGCCGGTCATGTTCAGATGTTCCGCCTTGGCGTAAAGCGTCCGTTCTTTTCCCCGGAACATGAACTTGATCATCAGGAGCGGGGTGTTGCCGACCAGGGACGATAGCCCGTCGATGCGCTGCAGGTGATCGCTCTTGGACATGAAAGCCTCCTTCTGCTTGGCCCCGTAGTATACTCGTTTCTCCGCGGGTCCACAAGGGCTCGAGGCGCCTGCGACGTTCGGCCGGCGCCTGGACCGGCCACCCCATTTTCATCTTCTCGCCATTTGCCAAATCCGCCTCGAGCCTGCTATTATCCATCTTGAATTGGGTTCCCGAGGGTAATTGCGTATGGCTGATAATGTCCCTGTATTCTGGAGCGTGCCGGCGACCGACCTCCTCGATCGGCTGCGGACGACGCCGGCCGGGCTCGCCGCCGCCGAAGCCGCGGAGCGCCTTGCGCGGCACGGCGCGAACGTTCTCAAGCCCCGGCGCGACGCGGGCGTCATCTCGCTGTTCCTCTCGCAGTTCAAAAGCCCGCTCATTCTGATCCTCATCTTCGCCTCGGGGCTGTCGCTGTTTCTATCCGAAACGACCAACGCGGCCATCATTCTCGTGATCGTGCTCCTGAGCGGCGCTCTCGGATTCTGGCAGGAGCGCGGCGCGGCGAACGCCGTNNCGCGGTGTCGATCCCGAGCGACGAGGTGGTGCCGGGAGATATCGTCGTTCTCGAGGCGGGGGACAACGTGCCGGGGGACAGCCTCATTCTCGAGTCGCGCGATCTCTTCGTCGACGAGGCGACGCTCACCGGGGAGACCTTCCCCGCCGAAAAGGCGTGCGGCGTTCTCGCGGCCGATGCCGCGCTCGCCCGCCGGACCAACTCGCTCTGGAAAGGCACCCACGTCGTGAGCGGCACGGCGAAGGCGCTCGTCGTCGCCACGGGCAGGGACACCGAGTTCGGGAAGATCTACGACCGGCTCAAGCTGAGGCCTCCCGAGGCGGAGTTCGAGCGCGGCGTGCGGCGGTTCGGCTATTTTCTCATGGAGATCACGCTCATCCTCGTGATCGCCATATTCGCCGTCAACGTATACCTCAAGCGACCGGTGCTCGACTCGTTTCTCTTTTCGCTCGCTCTCGCCGTGGGGCTCACGCCGCAGCTCCTTCCCGCGATAATCAGCATCAACCTGTCACACGGCGCCCGCCGCATGGCGGCGAGCAAGGTGATCGTGCGGCGGCTCGCCTCGATCGAGAACTTCGGCAGCATGAACGTCCTCTGCTCGGATAAGACCGGCACGCTGACCGAGGGGATCGTGCACGTCCATTCCGCGATCGACGCGGACGGGAACGAGAGCGAGAAGGCGCTTTTCCACGCGTACCTCAACGCGTCGTTCGAGACCGGCTACGTCAATCCGGTCGACGAGGCGATCCGCGGCCATCGCGCGTTCGACCTCGCGGGCTGGCGCAAGCTCGACGAGATACCGTACGATTTCATCCGCAAGCGGCTCAGCGTCGTGGCGGAAAATAGCGGACGGCGGCTCATCGTCACGAAGGGCGCGCTCGCGGGCGTTCTCGACGCCTGCTCGCTCGCGGAGACTGCCGGCGGCGGCATCGTCGAGATGGCCGCCGCGCGTCCGGGGATCGAGCGCCAGTTCCACGAGCTGAGCGATCAGGGCTTTCGCGTGCTCGGCGTCGCGCACAAGGACGCGGGCCCGGCGACGCGTATCGAGAAGAGCGACGAAAGCGCAATGACCTTTTCGGGGATGCTCGTGCTCTTCGATAATCCCAAAGAGGGCATCGCGGAGGCCGTCCGGAAACTGGGCGAGCTTGGGGTCTCGCTCAAGATCGTCACGGGAGACAACCGGCTCGTGGCCGCCAACGTGATCAAGCAGCTCGGCGTCGCGGATCCGGTCATGCTCACGGGGCAGGCCCTGCGGGAGATGAGCGACGGGGCGCTCATGAGCCTCGCCGGCGACGTCGACGTCTTCGCCGAGGTCGAGCCCAACCAGAAAGAACGCATCATCATCGCTCTCAAGAAGGCGGGGAACGTCGTCGGCTTCCTGGGGGACGGGATCAACGACGCCTCGGCGCTGCGGGCCGCCGACGTCGGCATCTCGGTCGAAAGCGCCGTCGACGTCGCCAAGGAGGCGGCGGATATCGTGCTCCTCGAAAAGGACCTCCGCGTGCTGCTCGGCGGCGTGCGGGAGGGGCGCGCTACCTTCGCGAACACGCTCAAGTACGTCTTCATGGCGACGAGCGCGAACTTCGGCAACATGTTCTCCATGGCGGGGGCGTCCCTCCTCCTGCCGTTTCTTCCGCTCCTTCCGAAGCAGATCCTGCTCATGAACCTCATGACCGATTTTCCCGAAATGACGATCGCGACCGACACGGTCGATCGCGAGCTCGTCGACAGGCCGCACCGCTGGAATCTCAAATTCATCCGCAGGTTTATGCTCACCTTCGGCCTCGTCAGCTCGATTTTCGACTACGCCACCTTCGGCCTGCTCATGTACGTTTTCCACGCCTCGGCGGAGCAGTTCAGGACGGGCTGGTTCCTCGAGTCGGTCGTCTCGGCCACCCTCATCGTGCTCGTCATCCGGACACGGAAGCCCTTTTTCAAGAGCAGGCCGGGCGCGCACCTCTCGATCGCCACGCTCCTCGTCGTCGCGGCGACGCTCGCGCTGCCGTTCACGCCGCTCGCGGGGCTTTTCGGCCTCGCGCCGCTCGCCGTTTCATGGATTCTTCCGCTTATCGGCGTCGTAGCGCTCTACGTCGCCGCCGCGGAAGTCGCGAAAAGGATCTTCTATGCACATTCCGCGCGTTGGTGAGATACCGGAATACATCCAGCACCTCTCCTACACGGGCATCTTCCTGTGGTTTCTTCTCACTCAGCTCATCATCGTCATGCCGATTCCGGAGGAGGTCGTGCTCGTTTCGATCGGCTACGTCTCGGCGAGCGGCGCATGGAATCCGTTCGTCGCCGCGGCGATCGCGTTCGCGACGCTCATCCTCTCCGACGGCGTCTTCTATTTTCTCTCGAGGTCGGGGAACAGGTACGTCGCGCGCCTCGTGAGGCGTTCGGAGGGCGGGGCGTTCGCGAAGGCCGAGGCGCAGATGAAGCGCAACATGCCTCGTGCGGTGTTCACGCTCACCTTCATCCCGAGGCTTCGATTCTTCGGGCCGGTTCTCGCGGGCATGCTCAAGCTGAAATGGCACGCCTTCTTCCTCGCCGACGCGTCGGCCCTCGCCATTCACGTGTCCGTTTATACTCTTCTCGGATTCGTTTTCCACAAGAGCCTCGCGGGCCTGTTCAAGAACGTGGCCGTCCTGCAGCATGCGCTCTTTATCGCCGCGATCGTCGTTATCGGAGCGATCGTCGGCGTCGTGGCGCGAAAGAAGTGGGTATCAGGCAGGGGATCCGGGGGGGAGAGATGAAGGTTAGAATTTCATTGAACGCGGTCGTGCCGCTTCGGCTGCTCATCGCCGCGGGGTTGTCGGCGCTGATCGTTTTTCAGGGCTCCTCGCGTGCGGATGGCGGGCGCCCGATGGTCGCCGCATGGGCCGACTCGATTCCGTTCGACGGCCGCGTGATCGACGGGATCGAGCTCTACGCGGATAAGAACCGCGGCGAGTTCGACGAGGGCTACGCTTCGCGGCTTGCCGCCGGCATCCGGCGGCTCATCGGAGCGGACGCCGAACGGCAGCTGGGGCGGCTCTCTGAAGGTATCCGCTCCCCATTCATCGAGGTCTCGATCCTCGACCCGGGCTTCGCTTCCGTCGGGGGAAAACCGCCCGACAACAAGACGGAGCGGGAATTCGAAAAAAGCTTCGTCCGTATCGAAGTCCTGGCGTTCTTCGAGCACGAAGCGGCGTCGCCGGGGACGGTTCTCGATTTGTGCACCGACGAGGAGTTCCGCAAGGCGGTCTCGTCCCGGATCGAACGGATCTGGAATGAGGGTGAAGAAATCTGCGTCGAGATCGGCGGCGTGAAGCTCCTGCTCGATCCCCTCAAATACTGCGACCGTGTCGCGGAGCTTCGACAAGAAGACATTGCCCTTCAGCACGCGCAGGCGGTGAGAAACGAAGGAGGCGGCTATCAAACCGTCTTTTTCAAAGAGAGTCTGAAGACATTTGTGCGGCTTCCGGACGGACTGGCGTTCCACTACATCAACTACTCCCGGACGATCGGTATGGGCGCTATCAAGAGGAGAGTCGCGTGCGGCAAGATCGAGGATTCCGAAAAGAAGGCCGTCGAAGAGCTCGGTCGCAGGCTTGCTTCTTTCGGTGCGAAGTCCCAAGAATAGCCCGCCGAGCCCGTTTGAGCCGCTTATACGAGTCGTCCCCGGCGAGCATAATGCCGATTATGCTCTTTGATCGTCGCTTCGTTCCTGTTAAAATGCCCGCCAGCGGGGTAAACAATCGCATATCAAAGCTGCTTTTGCGGCACGGCCGACGTCTTGCGAGGGAACGATGATCGGACAAACGATCTCCCATTACCGGATTCTCGAGAAGCTTGGGCAAGGCGGGATGGGGGTGGTCTACAAGGCCGAGGACACGAAGCTCCACAGATTCGTCGCCCTCAAGTTCCTGCCTCCCCATGTGAGCGACGACGAAGCGACAAAACGCTTCATCAACGAGGCGCATGCCGTGTCCGCCCTTGACCATCCGAACATCTGCGCGATCTACGAGATCGATCAGACCCCCGAGGGCCAGATGTTTATCGCGATGCCCTGCTACGAGGGCGCATCGCTCCAGGCGATGATCAAGGGGGGCCGGCTGAAGCTCGATGTGGCAGTAGGGATCGCGAGCCAGATAGCCAGGGGCCTCGCGAAGGCTCACGAGAAAGGGATCGTTCATCGGGACGTGAAGCCGGGGAACATTCTCGTGACGAGCGACGGGCTTGCAAAGGTCGTCGATTTCGGGT
>JAFNGP010000171.1:0-1717 GCA_017885175.1 bacterium | reverse complement strand
AGGCCGCCGTTCGAAGGCGAGCACGAGCAGGCGATCATCTATTCGATATTGAACCAGACGCCTGAGCCTGTCGGCCGCGCGCTTCCCGGAGCGCCGAAGGAGCTTGAGCGGATTCTCGCGAAAGCGCTCGCGAAGAAACCTGACGAACGGTATCAGAGAATGAGCGAAATGGCGGCCGATCTCGACATCCTGAGAAGCAGCTTCGAGGTGAAGGCGAAGGCTTCGGCGACTCCAGCTCGCCGCGCCATGAGGCCGCGCGCGTTGATCGGGCTTGCCGCGGTCATCGTCGTCGCGGTTCTCGCCGTCATCCTGGGACGGCCGTATTTCTCGAAACCCCAGGAGAAACCGATCACATCGATCGCCGTTCTCCCGCTCGAGAATCTTTCGGCGGATCCTGAGCAGGAGTATTTCTCCGACGGCATGACAGAGGCGATCATCAAGGAACTCTCGCAGATCAAGGCGCTCCGTGTCATCTCGCGGACGTCGGCGATGCGGTACAAGAACTCGGACAAAACGATCCCGCAGATCGCCCGCGAGCTCGGGGTCGACGCCGTCGTGGAAGGCTCGGTGCTTCGTGCCGGCCAGGACGTCCGGATCACGGCACAGCTCATCGCGGCAAACCCCGAGAGGCATCTCTGGGCGCAGGATTTCACGCGGAGCCTCGAGAACGTGCTTCTGCTCCAGAGCGAGGTCGCGCAGGCGATTGCGGGCGAGATCAGAATTGCCGTAACGCCGAACGAGCGGCAGAGAATCGCACGGGCGCGGCAGGTCGACCCGGAAGCCCACGAGGCGTACCTCAAAGGTGAGTATTTCGTCAACAAGGCGGTGCCGGCGGACGTGTACAAGGGCATCCCGTATTTTCAGCAGGCGATCGCCAGAGACCCGACGTATTCGCTCGCGTACGCGGGCCTCGCGAAGGCGTATGGCTATCTCATGGGCCTCGGGGAGCTTTCGCCGCGAGAGGCATTTCCCGAAATCAAAACGTACGCGGAGAAGGCGCTTGCTCTCGATTCGACATTGGCCGAGGGTATCGGGCTCATGGGGGATGTGAAGTTCAGCTACGATTGGGATGTCAGAGGCGGCGAAGAGTACTACAAACGAGCGATCGAGCTTGATCCGAGCATCGCCGACGTTCATTTGAGTTATGGCTGGTTGCTCGCCGGCCAAGGCAGATTCGACGCCGGAATCGCAGAGCTGAGGCAGGCAAGACAGATGGATCCTCTCTCTGTTGTTATGACTCAACAACTTGCCTACGCATACGCTTACGCCGGAGAGTACGACAGCGCCCTGACGTACACGCAACGGGCCTCCGAAATCGACAGCACATTCCCGAATATTGCCGTTGTGAGATGTTACATCTATCTGGTGCAAGGTGCGTACCCCGAAGCTATCGCGGAAGCCGAGCAGCTGTCGCTCGAAAAGAGCCCCTACGCTTTGCGCTATCTCCCCATGGCATACGCCTTGTCCGGGCAAAACGACAAAGCACGAGACGCCCTTGCGGAATTGCTCGAATGGATGGGGCACCATTACGTTTCGTCTTTTCATGTAGCCAATGTCTATTGCGCCCTGGGTGATCGGGAGCGCGTGTTCGAGTACCTGGAAAAGGCTTACGAGGAACGGGACGACAACCTGATCCAACCCGCGTTGATGCCTCCCTGGTGCGATTTCATCAAGTCGGATCCCCGGTACAAAGAGCTCATGAAGAAGGTGGGCGTCG
>JAFNGP010000170.1 GCA_017885175.1 bacterium | reverse complement strand
TTCAGAACTGCGCGCAATGCCACGGCGCCGACCTCAGGGGCGGAACGGCCGGACAGCCTTCATGCTATGCATGCCACAACGATCAATGGTCGGGGGGCGAATGCGGAGATTGACGCCGCTGCGGCAGAATAAAAATCGTCGGGCGGCCCTCGCCGCCCTTCTGACGCCCGTCCTGCTGGCATTGACCATATTCCTCGAAACATGCCGCCCCCAACCGGTCAAGCTGCCCCCCGGGAGCGAGGGGCGCGTGCGGCAGCCGGCCGATACGACCGACACGTCCGATGCGGGCTTTCTCGACGAACATGCCAACACGGGCTTTCCCCTGCTCGACCGCCACCGCGAGCTCCCGTGCGACGCCTGCCACGGACCGACGCCGCCGAAACCGAACTGCGCGAGCTGCCACCGCTCGCCGCACGGCGACGGCTTCAAGAAAACGTGCGAGGATTGCCATACTTCCGGCCTTCCGTTCACGAACGTCAAGTTCAAGCACCCGGCGAAGGATCTCTTCGCGTTTCATCAGGATATTTCCTGCGCGAAGTGTCACAAGGGAAAGAATTTTCAGAAGGCGAACAGAAACTGCACGAGCTGCCACAAAGATTTTCACAAGGGCTCCCTCGGCACGGATTGCTACGAATGCCATCGCTCGCCGGTCTGGAGCGTCACGCGTTTCAATCACAACCAGACCGGATTTCCGCTCATGGGAGCCCACCGCGCCCTCGAGTGCGGAGACTGCCACCGCGACCTGCAGTCGTTCAGGATCGTGCCGAAACCGATGCAATGCTCGAGCTGCCACGAGGCGGATTACCGAAGCTCCCGCTTCCCGCACGCCGCGTACGGCGCGGGAACGAACTGCCAGGAATGCCACCAGCAGGACACGTGGTCCTACGCTCACAGCCCGTTCTGGTTCAACATCCAGACGGGACAGCACGCGGGCGTGGCGTGCGCCACGTGCCACGGAAACGCCCAGAACTACAAGGAATACTCCTGCCACGCGTGCCACGCGGGGCACGCGAACGACAACGGCGGCCGCTGTCTCGACTGCCATCCCGGGGGATTCCCTGGAGGCGGCGGTGGTTGATCTCCCGGAAAGCCGACGAGGCGGGCGGAATATGCGGCCGGAGTCGCCGAGGCGCCTTCCCGTCTTGATCATTGCGTGTATCATGCTCCTCTCGCGTCCGGCGCCGGCAGCCGGCCAATCCTCCGATTCCACCGCCGCGCCCCGGAGCGCCGGCGGCCTCAAGGCCAAGGGATACCTGAGCGCCCGCTACGCATACGTCGGATCCTCGTCGGCGGCGACGGTATACAGCGGCCTGCGGCTCACCGGTTCCTTCCAGCTCTCCGCGCTCTCCGACAGGATCGTATTCAAATATCGCAGCCACCACTGGCTGAACTTCGCTCGCCCCGAGAGACACGTTCTCGAAAGCGCGTTCGCGAACAGAAACATCGTCCACACGGGCTACGTCGAGACCAACGGCCTTCTCGCCCGGGGATTGAGCGCACGGCTCGGCAGATTCATTCCCGAAATGGATTATTCGAGCTCGCCCGTGATCGACGGAGCGGCCCTTGTCTATGAGTTCCACGGGGTCGCTATCGGCGGCGCGACGGGCATACCGGTCGATCTCTGGGACGGCAGGGAAATGTCGAATGACCTACTCTCCGCGGCGCACGTGAAATACCGGACCGATCGCGTGCGGCTGTCGGCCGGATATCAGAGCGCGTCCTACTTCGATATCAAACAGCAGGAAGCGCCGGCCGGTTTCAACGTTATGCTGACGAAAAGCGTCTGGCTCGAAACGTATGCCGCCTATGACTTCGGATTCAGGGAAACGACTCGCTCTGGAGCCGGCCTGTCATGGCGAGGCGACAGGGGAAGCCTGAGCGTCGCGGCCTCGCAATGGCGCAACCCCTTCGATCAGCTCTATCTCCTCGACAGAAGCCGGAGCCTCGCTTACTGGGGACTCTATTCCCAGAGCGCGCCTTCGACCTACCGCGACGTTCGCCTGTCGGGCTCCATCGGTAGCGGCGGCTGGGGCGTTCGCGGCGCTCTCGCCTCCATGGCCGGCGTCCGATCGGGATGGATGGCGAATGCATATTTGATGACACCGTCGTTCTTTGGATTCCGGGCGAACGTCGGCGCGCAGAATATGAAATCCGATTTTCTCACATTCTATTCTCTGGATGCCCTGGTCATGAAGCAGCTCCGGGAGTTTTCTCTCCAGGCTCAGGTCCAGGCGCGATCGTATGACTGGCTGCCCAGGCCCTCGGGCTTCTACAACAGGGACAGCTACTGGGAGATCTCGGCGGAGTATCCGCTTCGCCGGCATCTCTATCTGAGCGCGGCGAGCGGCGGATTCTTTCGAAGAATGGGCGACGAATGGTTCAAGCCGCAGGCCGAGCTGCGCCTGATCGCGCGGATCTGACGTTCGAAGACCGCCATCGAAACGTTCCATTTCCATATCATACTGTGAGTTATCAAGCCCCGCCTCCTTGGCGCGGTTTATGCGTTGTCCCGCCTCGATGCAGCTTTCGCACGGCTGCTAAGGGTTCGAACCTGTGGAGACCAGGGTCGGATAACGTACAATTTTACTGTTGATTGCCGGGAATGGATCGGTCTATGGGAATCCATCATCTGGTCATCGCTCTATTTGTGTCTGCGGCGCTTTGCATTATCCCGCTCAGCGGGTTTATTGCATTCAAGATAGCCAAGAAGCTGCAATCGGCGTCGCTCGAGCGTCTCATCCGGAAGAACAGGTCTCTCATCGCGCTCATCGCTTCGGAAGAAGGGACGGCGAGGGAGAATGCCGTCGCGCAACTCAGTCTGCTGGGGGATCCCCTGCTGGCGGAGCAGCTCATCGACAGAACGGCGGGCGCCGCTCATCGCGCGATCGGCGATTTCCGCGACCTCTACGACGCCGCGGGAGTCACCGAACGGTACGTCGCTCTTCTCGAGAAATCGAAATCGTGGGAGAAGCGCGCCTTCGCCGCGGAGAAGCTGGGGCAGATCGGGTCCGCGAAGGCGCTTCCGGCCCTCCTCTCGATCATCAGGGACGTCACGAACGAGGACGAGGACGTTCGGGGCGCCGCGCTTCGCGCGCTCGGACGCATTCGCGACGAGAGAGCCATTCCCTTTCTCATCGAAGCGCTCGGCTACCCGGACACATGGCTTCCTCCCCGCATCGGCGAGATACTCGTCAGCGTGGGCGAACCGGCGATTCCGTTTCTTCAGGCGGAGCTGAGCCGCAACCCCAGCGAGCACGTCCGGATGTGGGCCGCGGAGATACTCGGATGGCTGAACGCCGCGGGCGCGGCCGCCGTCCTCGCCGACGCGCTTTCCGATATCAGCCCGGAGGTCAGGGCGAAGGCGGCAGGCGCGCTCGGCAAGATCAAGGACGACCGGGCGGTGAACAAGCTCCTCGAGCTGCTCGTTTCCGATCCCGTGCCGTTCGTCAGGGTGAAGGCGTCGCAGGCGCTCGGCCTGATCGGGCATCCGGCGGTCATCGATTACCTCATCAACATTCTCAAGGATCCCGAGTGGTGGGTGCGCGTTCGCGCAGTCGAGGCGCTCGAGAAACTCGGAGACAAGGCCGTCGCCGCTCTGCTTCCCGCGCTGGAGGATGAAGATCTCGAGGTGCGCAAGCGCGCCGCGATGGCTCTCGAGCGTATCGGGTACGTCGAAAAGATACTCGACGAATACGGACAGCCGGAATTCAAGGGCGAGCTGAGGAAGATTCTCTGCCTCGTCGCCGAAGCCGGCATCATCGAGAGCATCTGCCAGAAGCTCGGGACGGCGGACAAGCAATTGAAGAAGCGGATCGTCCGCATCCTCGGAGAGGCACGAGTCATTGACGCCGCGGGCCCTCTGCTTGAACTGCTCCACGAGACGTCCGAATGGTCTCTCAAGGCCCGGATCATCGAAAGCCTCGGTAGAATCGGGGCGAAGGAGGCGATTCCGTATCTCGTCGAACATCTCAAGGACGAGGAAAGCTGGGTGCGGAAGGCCGCGGTCGATGCTCTCGGGCGGCTCGAGGCGCACGCCATCACGGACAATATCGCCCGCATACTCGACGCCCCGCGCCCCCTCGCCC
>JAFNGP010000169.1:6012-7407 GCA_017885175.1 bacterium | reverse complement strand
AAGGCGCAGAAGACGACGAAACCGAATATCGAGTCCCCGCGCAGGAACAGCACGCCCGGCAGGGAGCGTTTCGCGAACGCGTGGATCACGGCGAGGAGCACGATCGCGAGGAGCGAGGCCACCGCTCCCTGGAACGCCCCCTCGACGAGGAACGGGATGCGGATATACGCGTTCGTCGCCCCGACGAGCTTCGCCACCTCGATCGTCTTCTGTCTCGTGAGCACGGTGAGGCGCACCGTGTTCGCGATGACGAAAATCACCGAGAGGAAGATGATGGCGCCGATGCACAGGTCGACGAGGTAGAACCCCCGGACGAGCTTCTCGCCGCGTCCGAGCCATTTCTCGCCGTAGCGGAACTCGTCGACGCCGTCCCATTTCCCCACTTCGCGCGTCAGTTTCTCCAGGTGCTCGGAGCGGACGTACTCGGGCTTCATCTTGATGCGGTACGCGTCGGGAAGCGGGTTGCTCCCGAGGGCGTCGAGCATATCCTTGCTGCCCCCGAGCGTCTGGCGGAAGGAGGTGAGCGCCTCGTCCTTCGAGACGAAGACGACCTCCTCGACTCCCTCGAGGCCGAGGAGCTTCATCTGGATCTCGCTCGACGTCCCGGCGCCGACGCCGTCCTTGAGATAGACGTAGGCCCGCATCTCCTCGCTCGCCCGGTCGATGACCGCCTGCACGTTGAGGGTGAGGAGGATGAACACGACGAGAATGAGGAGGCTCAGCCCCATGATCACGATCGAGAACGCGTTCGCCGCCTTCCGGCGCGCCATCATCGTCATCGATTCGCCGACCACGTACCGCAGCTGGTTCAGATTCACCGGCGCTCCCCCCTGTCCCCCGTGATGTCGCGATCCTCGAGGCGGGCGGCCTCTTCGCTGATCTTCGAGCCCGCGATCTTCTCGCGCAGGTCGCCGACGTAGATCATGTCCTTGTCCTTCACGACCCGCCCCCCGTCGAGGTAGATGATTCTCTGCCCGAAGCTCTTGACGAGGTCGAGGTCGTGCGTCGCCATGAGCACGGCCGTGCCGCCCGCGTTGATCTTGAACAGGAGCTCGAGAATGCTCCGCGTCACGACGGGATCGAGGTTCCCCGTCGGCTCGTCCGCGAGGAGCACCGAGGGACGGTTGGCGACCGCGCGCGCGATCGCGACCCGCTGCTGCTCGCCGCCCGAAAGCTCGTGCGGGAAATCGTACCGCTTGTGGTAAAGCCCGACGCGCATGAGGATGTCGGTGACCTGGTGCTTGACGTCGCTGATGCCGGCGCCCGCGACCTTGAGCGCGAGGGCGACGTTTTCGAAGACGGTCCTGTCGTCGAGGAGGCGGAAGTCCTGGAACACGATGCCGATCTTGCGCCGGAGATTCGGGATCGTGCTTCGTTTCATCTTCGTCGATATGT
>JAFNGP010000169.1:0-5943 GCA_017885175.1 bacterium | reverse complement strand
CGCGCCGCGCGAGGCAGCATTCCACGGCGAGCGCGAACGCGCTCTCGAGGCTTCCCGTTTCCGCCGTGCCGTTTCCCGCGATGTCGTAGGCCGTGCCGTGACAGACGGACGTACGCACGATCGGAAGCCCGATCGTCATATTCACGCCCTTCTCGAAGCCTCCCGACTTGAAGGGAATCATCCCCTGGTCGTGGTAGAGGGCGACGAACGCATCGTACCCTTTCTTCTCCCATTTGTAAAACATTGTGTCCGCGGGGAACGGGCCGTCGACGAGGCGCCCCTCCGCGCGGAGCGCCTTGAGAGCGGGGATGATCGTCGCGCGCTCCTCCGTTCCGAGGACCCCGCCGTCCCCGGCGTGCGGGTTGAGCGCGGCGACCGCGATTCGCGGGTTCTCGACGCCGAAGAGCTCCCGGAGAGCGCGTTCGGCGACGCGCACGCCCGTCGCGATCCTCTCCGCCGTCACCGCCGCGGGCACGTCCCTGAGGGGGATGTCCCTCGTGAGGATCACGATGCGAAGGCCGCCCGAGACCATCATCATCTGGCAATCGGGAGCGTCGAGGAGACCGGCGAGAAGCTCGGTATGGCTCACCCTCGAGTAGCCGGCGAGCGCGAGCGCTTCCTTCGAAACGGGACCCGTGACGATGCCCTCGACGAGGCCGCGCTTCGCGAGGGCGGCGGCGGTTTCGACCGCGAGGCCCGAAGCGCGGCCTCCCTCGGCGGTGGGTCGGCCGAGCCGGTACGCCGTATCCGCGCCCGTGTCGATGTATACCGGAAACGAATCGGGCGCCTCGAGCCTCGCCGCTTCCGCGGGCGTAATCGCGCGGGCGGCCCCGCACGCCCCCGCCGGGAGCCAGCTCGACAGCGCCGAGCGCGCGCCGACGACGAACACGTCCGCGCCGGAGAGGGCGCGCGTCGCGAGGAGCGAACCCGTTATCTCGGGGCCGACGCCCCCCGGATCCCCGACGGTGAGCGCGAGGCGCACCCTGCTTTCAGACATCCCATCCCTCGCCGCCGCCCGTGTCGATCCGGGCTTCCCGGATGACGCGGAAGAAGCGATCGCGGTCCTTCCGCGACACCTGTCCCGCGGGAATCTCGAGGATCTCGACCGCCGTCACCGCGCGCGGATAGCGGATCTCGACGACGTCGCCCGGCCGGACCTCCGCGCTCGGTTTCGCTTTTCTGCCGTTGATCGAAATGCCGCCCGCCTCGCATCCCTTGTGCGCCTGGCTCCGCGTCTTCACGAGGCACAGAGCCTTGAGGAGCATGTCGATTCTCACCGGGACTACTCTCCCTTGATGACGACGGAATAGCTCTTCTTGAGCTCCTCCACGTACGCGCTCAGCTTCTCCATGATCTTTTGCTCCGTGAGCAGCCTCCGCACATCGTTCTTCGCCTCGTCGTACGAGTACGTTCCCGCTTCGTTCCAGCCCAGTATCTTGACGATGCGAAAACCCCTCTCCTCCTTTATGACGGAAGCGAGCCCGCCCGCGGGCACGCCCTTGATAGCTTCCTTGAACTGATCGGGGAGGTCCTTGATCTTGACCTCGCCGAAGACTCCGCCTTTGTCCTTCGTGTCGTAATCGCCGGAGTACTGCGCCGCCGCCTTCGCGAAATCGGCGCCCCCCGCGATCTCCTCGCGGACGCGACCGGCCAGCTTCTCCGCCGTTTCGACGTCTTCCGGCGTCGGCGTGGCGCGCACGAGAATATGCCGCAGGGTGACCTGATCCCCTTCGACCTTCTCGATCTTGATGATATGATACCCGAACTCGGTGAGAACGGGCCCGCTCGTCTTCCCGACCGCGACCGTGCGCGCCGCCTCGGCGAACGGGGGATTGCCGAGCTCGTCGAGGTTGAGGGTCCCGAGGTTCCCGCCGAATTTTGCGCTCGGACAATCCGAATACGCCTTCGCCGCCGCCGCGAAATCCTCTCCGGCCTTGAGCTTCCCCTCGATCGTCGTGATCTTCTCGAGCGCCTTCGCGAGGACCGCGTCGGCGGGTTTCGGCACGACGAGGATGTGCGCGATTGTGACGGTCGGCTCCTTCTGCGGGAACTCGGACAGGTGCGTCTTGTAGTATTCACGCACCTCCGCCTCCGTCACCTTGACTTCCGGCATCAGCTTCTGATACTTGACCTTCTGCATAAGGAGAAAGGCCCTCATGTTTGGGCGATACCTCTCGCGAAGCGCGTCCATCGTGAGCCCTTCCGCCGCGAGCTGCCGTTCGAACGCCTCGTCTCCTCCGATCTCCGTCTTCTTCTCGTCTATCATGCGCTCGACCGCCTCGTTCACGGCCTTGTCCTCGACCACGGAATTGTCCCGGTCCGCCTGGATCGCGATCAGCGTCGTGGCGATGAGGCTCTGGAGCGCTTCCTGCCTCAGCGTCTTTTCCTCGTCGGGCGGAAGGGACGCACGCTGCGTCTGGAGAAGGAAGTTCTTGATCTCGTTGTCCACTTCGCTCTTGAAAATCGCGCGATCCTCGACGGTCGCGACGATCCGGTCGACGACGACCGCCGCGCTCGTCGTATCGGGACCGAGCGCCTGCGCGAACGCGCGCGCGCACGGCGCGTGCGCGGCGATCGCGGCCGCGCACATCGCGCAGACGGCCGCGAGGATCTTCCGGTGATGCATCGTTCCTCCTCTTTCGATTTCAGGGAGCCCCCGCCGTATCGGCTTCCTCGTAGGCCCCGGACGTGTCCGCCTGCGGCCCGCCCTCGGCCGGACGCAGGTACGATTCGTCCTTGTACTTGATGTCGGCGTTCGCCTTGAGCGAGTCGATGAACTCGCGATAGGCCTTTATCCGCTTCTCGAGCATGAGCGTGTTCATGATCTGCTCGCGCACGTCGTCGAGCCCGACCGCGACCGGCGCCTCGCGCACGTCGTCGAGCCTGAAGATGTGGTAGCCGAAATCCGATTTGACGACGCCGCTGACGTCGTTCGGCTTCATGCCGAAAACGATCGCTTCGAGCTCGGGAATCATGTTCCCTTTCGTGAGATAGCCGAGATCGCCGCCGCGCTTCGCGCTCGCGTCGATCGAATAGCGATTCGCGACCCAGGCCCAGCTCTTCGTCTTGAGGAGCTCGACCACCCGCTCGGCATCCTCGGGGGTGCCGGCGAGAATCTGGCTCACGCGATACTCGTTCAGGTACTCGCGCTCGTGCGCGGCGTAGTACCCCTCGACCTCCTGCTCGCTTACCGCCGTCCGCTTGCGAAGCTCGGTGAATACGAGGTAGTCGGCGAGGAACTGCTGCTCGAGCTCTTTCAGGCGCGCCTCGACGTACGGATCGGTCTTGAGGCCGCGGCGGATCGCCTCCTGCCGGAGAACCTCCGTATCGATCCAGCGGCGGACGAACTCCCGCCGCTCATCCATTGTCAGGGGAATCTGCTCGTCCTGGGGAACGAGCTTGTTGAGATCGTCGCCGGTGAGCACGGCATCCGCCACCCGGACGATCTCGCCCGCCTTCTCTCCGGGTACTTTCCCCGGCTCGTTCCCCTTCCCGCACCCGCCGACGGCGAAGGGCACGAGGAGAAAGAGAATTTTCGCCTCCCGTGCCCCGATCATATCAACGCGCCCGCCTTATTGCGGCATCTGCAGCTGTTGCTGCATTTGCCGCTGCTCCTGCATTTGCCGCTCCCGCTCCTTCTGCTGCAGCACGTCATCGCTCGGCCGCGTCCGCGAGAGCTCCGTCTTCTTCAGGTTCCGCATGTTGGTCTTGATCGCGAAATCCTTGCGCCACTTCGCGAGCTTCTCCTTGAGAAGCTTCTCGGCCCGGTCTTCCTGCATTTTCTGTTTCACCGAGAGCGCGGCGCTCGCGTACGGCAACGGCTGGGGCGCCTCGATCCGCTCGACCTTGACGACAGCCCATCCCCGCGGCACCTGGAACGCATCGGATACCTCGCCGGAGGGAAGCGTAAACGCGATCTCGTCGTAGTCGGGGAAGTTCCCCTTCGGGACAAGACCCGTCTTGCCGCCGGTCTGGGCCGCCTCGGGGTCCTCGGAGAACTTCCTCACGAGCTTCGCGAAATCCTCTCCCTTCCGCGCGAGCGCGACCGCCTGATCGGCCTTCGCCTTGTCGCTCACGAGGATGATGGCGTATTCGCGCCGTTCCGGAGACGAGATCTCGCTCTGATTCGCGTTATAATAATCCTGGACCTCCAGATCGCTCACGCTGACCTCGTTCTTCACCTGGTCCTCGTAGAACTTCCACGTCAGCATCATTTCCTTCTTCGCCTGGAGCCCCTTCGCGACCTCGGGGATATCCTGAACCTTGAGCTGCTTCTCGACGTAGGTCGGCAGCGCGGCGTCCCATATGCGCCTGTGTATGGATTCGACGATCGCTTCCTTCCCCAGCTTGCGGCTCGGCCGCTCGGGAAGACCTATTGCGTCGTAGATCGCCATGTAATCCTTGAGCGTGTAGGAACCGTCCGCGTACTGGGCGAGAATCATGCCCTGGTACTGCTCCGGGATCTCGAGCTTCGGCGCGTTATCGCGCGTCACCTTGTAGGTGACGATNNAGCCCGATATCCTTCTCGATCTTCTGTTTCATCTCGGCGATCATCTTCTTCTGCTTGTCCGCCTCGACCCTCTTGCGCGCGTACGCCAGGTCTTTTTCGGGCGTGATCTTCTTCATCGAGTGCACCTTGAGGATCGTCCAACCCGTCGGCGTCTGCATGGGTTGGGTGATATCCCCTTCTTTCGCGGCCGAAAGGGCGTCCTCGATCCAGTAGAGCATGCCTCCGATCGCGCTCGTCCCGAGGAGGCCGCCTTCGCTTGCCTCGCGGCTCAACGAGTATTTCTTCGCCATTTCCGCAAAATCGGCGCCGCCGGCGAGCTGATCCCGGATTGCGCGCGCCTCGTCCTCATTGGCGACGAGGATCTGGCTCAGCGTGTACTCGTTGTGCATCCTGGCGAAATAGTCCTTCGCTTCCTGCTCGGTCACGCTGACCTTCTTTACGATGTACTCGTTCTCCATCGCGGCGACCAGGTACTGCCCTTTGAACTTGTCCCAGAAATCGACGAACCATTTCTCCTTCTCGTATCCCGCCGCGAGGGCCTTGAGCGTCATGACTTCCTTGTTGATCATGATATCGAGAAGTTCCTTTTTTCCCTCGAGATCGTTCTTCTTGGGCAGGAATTTCTCGTCCATCGCCGCGACGGCCTTGTCGAAGTCCCCCACGGTGATCTTCCGGTCGGCCACCTTGGCGATGACGAGGTTCTCTTTCTTTCCGCATCCGAGCGAGAGCGCGAGGCCGGCCGCGAGGATGCATAGAATCGTTTTCTTCAAAGCGGGCTCCTTTCTCGTTCCACTGTTCGGCGTGTGATGCCAAAGGCTCCCCGAGGGAGCCGTACACGACGGTAAAGCCGGATTACGGGCATGCCCCCGCGAGGTGGTTGCCCCCATACTGTTTAAACTACTCTATTTATCAGAAAATTCCAACGATTTCAACAGATTTTCGAGGTCGAGCAGGGTGTCGGGGCTTCCGTCTCCGGCGCGGAGCCCCTTCACGGTCATTCCGAATCCTTCCCTCGTATGAAAGATCAGCCGGCCCGGGAAAAGATCCACGATCGAAGCTATCTGCTTTTTGCTCGGGAGCTTGTCGCTCGAGAAGCCCGCCTTGAGCGTGCGCGAGCGGTCGATTTCGACCCGGTCGATGCCCGCCGCCGCCGCGCGGGCCTTGAGCTCCACGATTCTCAACATGTTGGCGGCGCTTTCGGGAAGCGGGCCGAACCGGTCGCGGAGCTCGCTCGCCATCTCTCCGGCCTCGGCGGCGGTCTCGATCCTCGAAAGCCGCCGGTAGATATCCATCCGCTCCTCCGAGTCGGGAACGTATTCGGAGGGAAGATACGCGGGCAAAGGCACCGAGATGCGTATCTCGCGCTCCGTCGCGACGGGCTCCCCCTTGAGCCGCGCGACCTCCTCCCTGAGCATGCGCGTGTAGAGATCGAG
>JAFNGP010000168.1 GCA_017885175.1 bacterium | reverse complement strand
ACCTCTTCTCGAATACGATGGCGCCGGCGCTCGTCGCCGCGTCGATCGAGGTCCTCGACATGCTTTCGCGGACGAGCGATCTCAGGGAGCGCCTCAGAAAGAACACGAAGCATTTCCGGGAAAAGATGACCGCGGCCGGGTTCAACATCATACCGAGCGAGCATCCGATCGTTCCCGTCATGCTCGGCGACGCGAAGCTCGCGCAGGCCATGGCGGCGAAGCTTCTCGACGAAGGGATCTACGTCATCGGGTTCTTCTATCCGGTCGTTCCGAAGGGAGCGGCCCGCATCCGCACGCAGATCTCCGCCGCGCATACGATGGAGCAGCTGGACAAGGCGATCGCGGCGTTCACGAAGGTCGGAAAAGAGCTCGGGGTAATTTCATGAAATCAGATGCAAGGAGGGCAGGATGAACGCAGATGTGCTGAGGACGTTGACCGGATGGGTTCCCTGGCTCGGTCTCGCCGGGATGGTGATCGCGGTGATCACCTACTTCGATATCATGAGAAAGCCGGCCGGGAACGAGTTGATGCAGAAGCTCTGCGACAAGATCCACCATGGAGCGTTCGTGTTCCTGAGACGCGAATACCAGATCATCGCCGTTTTTATCGTTATCGTTTTCGCGGTGCTTTCACTCGCGCTGGGCATATGGACCGCCGTCGCCTTTCTCGGCGGCGCTCTGTGCTCGATGATCGCCGGGGTGGTCGGAATGCAGGCGTCCACGCGGAGCAACGCGCGGACGACCCAGGCGGCGATGGACGGAGGAATATCGAGCGCTCTCTCGGTCGCGTTCAGGGGCGGGTCCGTCATGGGAATCAGCGTCGCGGCTCTCGGACTCGTGGGGCTCGGATTCTTCTACCTGTTCACGCAAAATCCGCTCATCATCAACGGATTCGCGATGGGGGCGAGCTCCATCGCGCTCTTCGCGCGCGTCGGCGGNNATCGCCGACAACGTCGGCGATAACGTCGGCGATACGGCCGGCATGGGAGCGGATCTTTTCGAGAGCTACGTGGGAAGCGTCGTCGCGACGATGGCGATCGGCGCGACGGTCGTTCTGCCGCTGGAGCCGCTGCGGTACATGTCGCTGCCCCTCGTTCTGATCGGGATGGGTCTCGTCGCGTCGCTCATCGGCATCGCGTCGATCGGATTCCTCAAACGGCTGAATCCTCAATCGGCGCTTCGCTACGCGACCTATGTTGCGGGTCTCATTTTCATCGTCGGCGCTTTCTTCGCGACGAAGGCCATCGTCGGCGCGCTGAATCCGTTCTACGCGGTGCTCGCGGGCATTCTCGCGGGGATTCTTATCGGACTCGAGAGCGAGTTCTATACGTCCGGGCGCCCCGTCAAGATGGTCGCGAACGCGAGCACGACGGGACCGGCGACCACCATTATCACGGGGCTCGCCGTCGGATTCGAAAGCGTCATTCTTCCGATATTGACCCTGTGCGCCGCGATCTACATCGCGTTCATGACGAGCGGTCTCTACGGGATCGCGCTCTCCGCGGTCGGCATGCTCGCGACCATCGGGATCGTCATGTCGACCGATTCGTACGGCCCCATCGCCGACAACGCGGGCGGCATCGCGGAGATGTCGCATGCGGGT
This sequence comes from bacterium, assembly GCA_017885175.1. Lineage (GTDB taxonomy): Bacteria > Krumholzibacteriota > Krumholzibacteriia > Krumholzibacteriales > Krumholzibacteriaceae > SSS58A. The sequence continues at coordinate 3,596 of JAFNGP010000168.1, read as the reverse complement.
CCCGAGGTTCGAAAGATTACTGACCGGCTCGATTCCCTCGGCAATACGACCGCGGCGATAGGCAAGGGCTTCGCGATCGGCTCCGCGGCGCTCACGGCGCTCGGACTCTTCAGCGCGTATCAGCAAACGGCGCGGATAACCGAGATAAGCCTGTTGTCGGCGGAGGTCGTGATCGGGCTCTTCCTCGGCGCAACGGTGCCGCTCGTGATCGCATCTCTCACCATGAAGGCGGTCGGCAAGGCGGCCAACAAGATGGTCCTCGAGATACGGCGGCAGTTCCGCGAGATCAAGGGGCTGATGGAAGGGACGGCGGAGCCGGATACGGGCAAATGCGTCGATATCGTGACCAAGAACGCGCTCCGGGAAATGATAATCCCGGGCACCCTGGCGGTCGTTCTGCCGCTCATCGTCGGTTTCACTCTCGGGCCCGAGGCGCTCGGCGGATTTCTCGCCGGGGCGACGGTCACCGGAGTTCTTTTCGGCATTTTCATGGCGAACGCGGGGGGCACCTGGGACAACAGCAAGAAATGGATCGAAGCGGGGAATCTCGGTGGCAAGGGAACGCCGACGCACGCTGCCGCGGTCGTCGGAGACACCGTGGGCGATCCGTTCAAGGACACGTGCGGTCCGAGCATGAACATCCTGATCAAGCTCATGTCGGTCGTCGCGCTCGTGTTCGCTCCGCTTTTCATCCGTTAGGATGAGCGGACTCGATGGAAAACCGGCGAAGCCCCCGCAAAAGCCCTTGCGGGGGCTTCGCATTTATATTTGATTCTTGGTAAGAATAATTCGGGCATCGGCATCAAGGAGGTCGGTTTTGAAGAGATTGACTTTGCTCCTGGCTCTCGCGGCGCTGCTTCTCGCTACCGGCACGGCGCTTGCGGCTCAGGAAAAGAACATGGTTCCGTGCAGCGTGTGCGGCTATCTGATTCCGAAGGACCAGGCGCTCTCGACCGGGTACGAGGGGACGACGTACTATTTCTGCGAAGCGGGATGCAAAGCGTACTTCCTGCAGAATCCGGCGGCGATGGCGGCCGGGACCGATATGGATCCGGTTTGCGGCATGACGGTCAAGAAGGCCGGTTCGATCGAAGCCGTACATAACGGACGCCAGCTGCATTTCTGCGCGAATGCCTGCAAGGAAAAATACTTCGCCAACCCGGCGGAATACGAGATCAACTACGACGTGGTGTCGAACGAAGTGAAGCCCCAGAAGGAACTGAAGTACACGGCGACCTTCGAGGGCCGGCCCTATTCCTTCGTGAGCGAGGCGAACAAGATCGCATTCGAGAAGAATCCCGACGCGTACATCTACGCCGAGTGCCCCGTGACCGGGAAGGTGTTCCTGCGCAAGGATGCTCCCGCCAAGGTCGTGTACGACGGGAAGACGCGCTACTTCTGCTGCAACGCTTGTCTCGAGAAATTCAACAAGGATCCGAAGAAGTATTCGGGCCCGGCGGCGGCGGGGGCGAAAGGCTGCGGCGACATGGGAGCCAAGAAGGAAGCCGGCTGCCCGGCGGCCGAGGCAGGGGGCTGCCCGAAGGCCAAGACGTGCGGTAAGAAGTAGCGCGGGTCGCATAGGCTTCTCGCACCGCTTCGCGGCACGTTTCCGCAAAAGTGAATATTGTGAAGATCTCCGGCCGACGACGACCGGAGATCTTTTTGTCTTTTGACTTCATGCCTCGCCTTGCCCTAGAATTCCGGCGGTGGGAATCTCGGTTGGAATAATCGGACTTCCGAACGTGGGCAAATCCACGCTCATGAACGCGCTCTGCCATGCCGGAGCGGAGGCGTCGAACTATCCCTTCTGCACGATCGACGCGAACAAGGGCGCCGTCCCCGTGCCCGACGAGAGGCTCGGCAAGCTCGCCGGGATTCTCAAGCCGAAAGAGATCATACCGGCCACCGTCGCCTTCATAGACATCGCGGGGCTCGTGAAGGGCGCGCATCGGGGGGAAGGGCTCGGAAACAAGTTTCTCCATCACGTGAGGGAAGCGAGCGTCCTCGCCCACGTGCTCAGATGCTTCCGGGACGAAGAAGTGAGCCACATGTACGGCACGATCGATCCGCTCATCGATATCGAGATCGTCGAGACGGAGCTCATGCTCGCCGACGTCGAGCGCGTCGAACGGTGGCTCGAAAAGGAAAAGGCGCGGTCGAAGGCGCTGAAAAAAGAGGAGCGCAAGGAGCTCGATTTCCTCGAATCGGTTCATGCCTCTCTGGCGCGCGGGGAGCGGTTTGGGCCGGACGCGGCGCCGTCGCCGATGAAGGCGCTCTACGAAGAGCTCCAGCTCCTCACGTCGAAGCCGAGGCTCGTCGTTCTCAACACGGGGTACGACGACCCGGCGGGCCGCGGCGCCGAATGCGCGCGGGTGATCGAGAAATTCGGCGGAAAGAGCGTCTTTGTCGTTTCTGCGAGGCTCGAAGACGAGCTCGACGCCCTTTCCGAAGAGGAGCGATCCCAATTCGTGAAGGAGCTCGGGGTCGATGAACGCGCGAAGCCGAGATTCATCGAAAAATGCCATGACCTTCTGGGGCTCGTGCGCTACTACACGAGCGCGCACGACAAGCTCCAGGCGTGGTCGGTCCCCCGGGGCACGAGCGCCCCGCGGGCGGCCGGCAAGATTCACACCGATATGGAGCGGGGATTCGTCAAGGCCGAGGTGATGAGCTACGAGCACCTCGTCCTTCACGGCTCCCGGGCCGCGGTGCACGCGCACGGCTTCCTGAGAACCGAAGGACACGATTACGTCATTCGGGACGGGGACGTCGTCCATTTCTATTTCAATCCGTGAAAGTGCGAACGTTGCCGGGCGGCCCGCTCGCGGAACAGGAAACGAAGCATGCTTTCCCGCGGACATGAAACGGTCGATCATACGGCGGACATGGGGATCCGGGGGTGGGGGAAAACGCCGAATGAGGCCTTCGAGGAGGCGGCCGCCGCCATGTTCGAGCTCATGCTGGACGCGCGCGGGCTCGATCCATCGAGGCGCTCGACGATATCGCGAGGGGGAACCGATCTCACGGAGCTCCTCATCGAGTTCCTGAACGGCTTGCTGTCCGACGCGGATCTATCGGGCACGGTATATCTCCGCGCGGCGGTAACGAGGCTCGAGAAAACATGCGACGGGCGATGGACCCTCGACGCCGCGATCGAGGGCGTTCCGCTCGACGGCGTGCGCGATAGGCTTCGCATCGAGGTCAAGGCGGCGACCTACTGCGGGGCGTCGGTGCTGGAATCGAATCCGGGCGTGTGGGTCGCCCAATGCGTGGTCGATCTCTGAGGAACAGCTCTATGGCGCGAGTCGAAGTGAAAAAGATCCACGATTTCCTTTGGGAAATCCCGAAGACGGGCGAAATGAACGTCCCCGGGCGGATCTACGCCGACGAGGATTCGATCCGGTTTCTCCTGTCCGAGGGGAAGAGCAAGGAGTGGGACGCCCTCCTCCAGGTGCGGAACGTCGCCTGTCTCCCGGGGATCCGGAAGGCCTCGCTCGCGATGGCGGACATCCATCCCGGATACGGCTTTCCGATCGGCGGCGTAGGCGCCTTCGATCTGGACGATGGAGTGGTGACGATAGCCGGCGTCGGATTCG
>JAFNGP010000167.1:3920-5995 GCA_017885175.1 bacterium | reverse complement strand
CGCGTTCGTGTCGATCTGGGGAATGTACGCCGCGGGGGGGCCCCATGCGATCGTCGAGAAGCTCCACGAGATGGGGCTCTCGAGCATGCTCAACCCGTTCAGCTTCTCGGGCTTCACGGGGGGAGATTTCCCCGTCGCGTGGTTCATCACGATGCTCGTCATCGGCATTCTCGGCGGCCTCGGCATGGCGACGGCGATCGACTGGTTCCCCGAAGCGCAGCGCATCCAGTCGGCGCGGACCGTGAAAGACGCCTCGTGGTGCATCTGGGCGGGACAGGCGCTCGTCGTCACGCGAAACGCGCTCTGGGCGGCGGCCATTCTCGGATTCTTCGTGCTCTACCCCGATCTCACCCAGGTCAAGGACTACGAGATGGCGTGGTTCAGGCTCGGCTTCGAGACCCTCCCCGTCGGGATGATCGGATTCTTCTTCGCGGCGATCGTCGCCATCCACCTCTCGACGATCTCGACGCACCTGAACCTCGGCGCCGTCTACATCACGCGCGATCTCTATCACCATTACATCAACCCGAAGGCCGACGAGCGGAAGCTCGTGTGGGTCGGCAGGGTCGGCACGGTCATCCTGCTTGTCGGCTCGTTCATATTCGGCTCGATCATGGAGAACATCACGGAGTGGCTCATCTTCGCCCTCTGGATCATGGCGGCGGGGGTGTGGCTGCCCGGCATTCTCCAGGTGATGTGGTGGCGCTTCAACGGCTGGGGATATCTCACCGCGTGGATATTCAACCTCGTGTTCTCGTGGCTCGTCGTGTGGGTGCTCCCCGCCTTCGGCGTGCTCCCGCACCTCAAGGATTACCAGCAGTTCTGGCTGCTCATGTTTCTCGGCGCGATCGTCTTCATCCCGGTGACGCTGCTCACGAAGGCCGAGAGCATGGACAAGCTCGTGAAGTTCTACGTCATGTCGCGGCCGGTCGGATGGTGGGGCCCGGTGCGCAAGGAAGCGGAGCGGCGGGGGCTGCTCTAGGAGCGCCGGCCGTCCGGGCGCGCCGCGCGAAAGGAAGATATGCCCTTCATACGAAGACAATGGACTCCCCGGGAAGCGGAGAAGTGGACGCGGGAGGACACGATCACCGTCATCATCTCGCCGCTCGTCTACGTTCTCCTGATGATCGGAACCGCGCTGAGCATGTTCGCGATGTGGCAGGGCTTCGTGATTCTCGGGGCCGGAGTGATCCTCATGCTCGTCATGTTCTGGATCATCAATCCGAAACTCTCCTCGATTTCCGGGGAGTACGAGAAGAAGCAGAAGGGGTACATCGAGGAGCTCGAACGGTCGGTCAAATGGGAGGAATAGCGTGGGCAACGAACTCAAGATGGTGATCGGGATGTCGCTCGCGTACGTGACGTCCTTCGCGGGGCTTCTGCTCGCCTACTACTCGTACCGGAAACACCACCGGAACAGGGAAGCGGGGAAGTGACATGGGCGGCAAAGCGCTCGGCATATTTTTCCCCGCGGCGGTTTTCATATTCTCGTACGTGGTCACGTATCTCCTGTACCGGCACTTCTCGAAGAGCCAGGACAAGTAGATGAGAATCGTCGTCGCGCTTCCGTACGCCCCATGGCCGGTCACGAAGGGCACGGACCGGCTCATCCTGAACCTGCTCGACGGGCTCGCCGTGAACCACGAGGTCACGCTCGTCGCGATGGCGTTGAGCAGAGGGGATCTCGAACGCCTTCGCGAGATCGAGAAGCCGCGCGTCGCGGTGCGGGCGATCCTCGCTCCCAACAAGCGGAGCGCATTTCATCGCATCTGCCACAAGATAATGAACGTCATAAAGGCCGTTTTCGCCGGCGTTCCCGCGCAGGTCAGCTACGCCGCTCCCCGGGAGTTCCTGCGCCTCATCGCCGATACGGCGAAGGAGCGGAAGGCCGATCTCGTTCTCGCGTCGTACTGGCACCTGTACCGGCTGCCCGGGCTCGTGAAGGATTCGAAGCTCGCGCTCGTTACGCACGATCTCGATTTTCTCGTGAATGCGGCGAGGCTGGACGCGATGAGCGGCGCCTCGCGCTTTTTCGCGGCCCGCCGCCTGAAGGCGCTCGAGCGGATCGAGCGAAA
>JAFNGP010000167.1:0-3901 GCA_017885175.1 bacterium | reverse complement strand
GGCATACGAGCGCGCTCGTAACAGGATCCTCTTCATGGGCACGTTCTATTCCGATTTCAACCGCGACGCGCTTCGATTCTTCGCGAGCGAGGTTTTTCCCGTCGTGCGGTCGAGGAATCCGGAAGCGCGCCTCGAGGTCGTCGGGCACGGCGTGGACGAAAACCTGCGCGCCGCGGCGGGACCGGGCGTTTCGTTCGCCGGCGGGGTCGAGGACATCAGGCCGTACCTCGGCGCATGCTCGGCGATGGTTCTCCCGCTCAGGTTCTGCGGGGGCGTTCGCATCCGCATGATGGAGGCCGCCGCGACGGGGACGCCCGTCGTGAGCACGCCCGTCGGCGTCGCCGGGATGGGGCTCGAGGCGGGGAACGAGTATCTCGAGGCGCAGACGGGGGCCGAGATAGCGCTCGCCGTTCTCCATCTGCTCCGGGACGACGGCGAGGCGCGGCGCATCGGGGCGGGCGCGCGCCGATGGGCGGAGAAGAATATCTCGATGGAGAGCTACCCCGCGCGCCTCGACGCGCTCTTCGAGAAGATACTCGGGCACGGCGGCGACGCGGGCGCCGTCGGGAAGCGCTGATCCGCGGGAGGAGCGATGGCACGTTTTACGCGAGGAAGAATCGGCGCGCTCGGCGCGAAGCCGGAATATCCCGCGCGGCTCCTCAATTACCTGGCCGTCAAGCTCGCCTATCGTCTCGGATCGATCCGGGCGCCCTTTCTTCCCGTCACGCTTGATATCGAGCCGAACAACACCTGCAACTTCCGGTGCCCTCACTGCCAGGTGCCTTACTGGAGCAAACCGGCAAGCTATCTCGACGAGGAGCGTTTCGCGAAGATCCTGCGGCAGGTTCCCCGTCTTGTCAGGATCAAGCTCCAGGGCATGGGCGAGCCGCTCCTCAACAAGCATCTCGCCGGCATGCTGAAGCTCGGCGAGGCGCGGGGCGTGTCGATGAGCTTCTTCTCGAACGCGGGCGTGCTCGCCGACGAAACCGCGGCCGCGCTCGCGGGCTTGAACGACACCGAGATCACCTTCAGCCTCGACGGCGCGTCGAAGGAGACGTTCGAGAAGATCCGCGCCGGGGGGAAGTTCGAGAAGGTGATCGAGAACATACGGCGCCTCGTCGCGGCGAGGGGCGCGAAACGCGATCCCGTCCTCTCCGGCTGGACCCTCGCGACGAGAGAGAATATCGGCGAGCTCGCGGGCATCGTCCGCCTCGCGGGGAATATCGGGCTCGATCGCCTCACGATCCAGACGTTCCTCAGCGATTGGGGCAAGAAGGATATGAAGGCGCGCACCGACGCGCGCAAGGTCGGCCAGGACTCCGAAGCGCTCGGGGCCGCCGTCAACGAGGCCGAAAGAGCGGCCCGCGAGATCGGCCTCGATCTCCGGATCTCCCGCAACGATTACTATACGCGGCGGCGCAAATGCGTCTGGCCCTGGACGAGCGCCTACGTCGCGGCGAACGGCGACGTCGTTCCGTGCTGTGTCATCGCCGATTCGGCCACGGCGAAAATGGGAAACGTATTCGAGCGGGACTTCGCGGAGATATGGAATTCGCCGGCCTATCGCGAGCTCCGGAAAAGGATCAGGAATCACGACCTTCCCGGCTACTGCAGGAATTGTTATCTGGATCCGGACTGAGAATCCGCCCACGCTATGGAATTGCGCAAACAGGCGAATCGTCTCGGGTATGGCTGCCGCTGGCTGTGGATAGGCCTCTCGACGATTGCGAGCGCGGGCGGCGCCGAGCTGAGCGCGTCGTTTGCGCCGCGGCGCGCGAGGCCCGATATCTATGTGCGTTTCGCGCGCCGCTGGGGGAGGCTCTTTCTTCTCGGCAATCGCTCCTCGCTCGAAGGCGCTTCGAATATTCCGCGCGATACCGCGGTCATCTTCGCTTCCAACCATCAGAGCGCTTTCGATATTCCGCTCTTTCACGCGCTCATGCCGGCGACCTTCCGCTGGGTGAGTAAGAGGGCCTTTTTTTCATGGCCTTTTATTGGAAGGGCTCTGAGGAACATGCAAGCGATTGGCGTCGTTCCCGGAAGTCGCAGCGAGATTCGGGGAGCCTGGCAGGAGGCGGTGGAGGCGCTGAAATCGGGGCACAGTCTCGTCATTTTTCCGGAAGGCACGTGGGGAGACCGCGAGGGGAGAATGCTTCCGTTTCAGAAGGGCGTCATCAGAATCGCGCGCGAGGCGAACGTCCCGGTCGTTCCCGTCACGATCGTCGGCAGCAACAGGGTGAATCCCCCCCGCACGAAGGAGATACACCCCGGCGAAATCAGAATGATGGTCCATCCGCCCATGGGTCCGGATACGTGGGACGGCATATCCGACGAGGCCTGGCTCGAAAAGCTCCGCAGCACAATCGCTTCGGCGCTCTAGCGAGCAGTCTAGCGGGTGACACTGATGGGGTCCCCGCGTGGCGCGCAGCTCGCGGTGCGAGCGAGCACGCGCGGGGTGAAATCAGTGGCAGGACCCGCGTATCGCGCTACTTCGTGCTCCGCAGCGGCGTGCGGATCAGCAGAAATCCGATGATCGCGATGCACACCAGGCTCAGCGCATACGAAGGCGACTCGAACATGTGAAACAGCTTGATCTCGGCGAACGCGAGCCCTGCGAAGAGCAGGCCGAGCAGCGCCTCCCCCGCGATCAGGCCGGAAGCGAGCAGCACTCCGACGTTCCCCATCTTTTCCTTCGCGCCGGCTTCCATCTTTCTCTTTTCGGCGAACCGGTCGAACAATCCCTTCATCAATCCGCCCGCGAAGATCGCGAAGCTCGTATCGATCGGAAGATACATCCCGACGGCTATGAGCATCGGGCTTTTCACCTGCATCATGATGAACGCGCAGCCCATCAGCATCCCCGCGATGATGAGGATGAACTCGGTCTTGGCCTCGACGATGCCGCGGGCGACCACGGCCATCAGGCTCGCCTGGGGCGCGGGCAATTTCTCTCCGCCGAAACCGGCGCGCGTGCCGAGAATGTCGTTCTGCCGCTCGGGAGCGGCCTGCTTGATCTCGTCGAGCGTATAGGTCGTTCCCGCCAGCGCGGGATCCTGGCCTTTGTATTCGACCGAGGTGATTCCGCTCTTCTCGAGCCTTTCCAGCTCGCCGCCGACGACCTGCTTCACGTCTCCCAGATGAAGCAGCGAGAGAATCAGGAACATGACGAGCGCCGCCGCGGTCACTCCGAAAATGTCCCCGACCTGCATTCTCCACGGCGTGCACCCGAGAATATGGCCCGCCTTCAGGTCCTGCATCATCTCGCCCGCGACCGACACGCTCGTGCAGGTGAACGCGGCGACGCCGAGAACGGCCGCCACGGCCGCGACCCCTTTCATCCCCATCGCCACCATGAGCAGCGCCGCCACGATCAGCACCGATACGGTGAGTCCGCTCGTCGGGTTGTTGCTCACGCCGATGATGCCGACGAGGTATCCCGAGACCGCGGCGAACACGAAGCCGAGGAACAGCATCACGACGGCCGCGACCGCCGCCGGCAGGATGCTCTGCGTAAAGTAGTTGAAAATGAACAGCATGGTTACCGCGATGAATCCTATGACGAGAAGAGACCAGCGGATGTTGATGTCCTTCTCGGTGCGCGAGATCGCGGCGTTATCCGCGGCGGATTTCTTCATGTAGGAAAACGAGCGGGTGATTCCCGTGAAAAGGCTGTTCCGCATCTTGTACAGCGTGTAGAAGGCGCCGACGAGCATGCCGCCGATGGCGATGTAGCGGACGTAGTTCTTCCATATCGCGGTCAGCTCGGACGACCAGTTCGTCACCGCTCCGGGATCGTTGCGGTGAATGAAGAAAGCGATCATCGGCGTCAGCAGGCCCCATGCGAGCACGCCTCCGCTGAAGTTGATGGCGCCGAGTTTCGGGCCGATGATATAGCCGACGC
>JAFNGP010000166.1 GCA_017885175.1 bacterium | reverse complement strand
CGATATTCAGCGGAAAGATCACGGGACGGGAGATCGCCCGGTCTCTTGGCTACGAGATCGATATTCCCGGCGAATGGAACTCGACCGCGGCGATCCTGCGAAGCAAGCCCGGGCGGACGACGCAGCCGGAACTCCCGAAGCTCGCGAAGAGAGTGTATCCCCTGATCCGCTGCGTGCAGGAGATTCCCTGCAACCCGTGCGCGGATTCCTGTCCGCGGAACAGCATCGCGCTGCGCGGCGATTCGATCATGAACAACCCCGTTTTCGACGGCGACTGCATCGGCTGCGCGAACTGCGTCGCGGTCTGTCCGGGGCTCGCGATCGGTCTGATCATGCCCGAATACGACGAGGAATCGAAGACGTCGCTTCTCGTGCTTCCTTACGAGCTCGAGACGAAGGACCTCGTTGCGGGGAGACGGGTCGAGACGGTGGACATGGAAGGAAACGCCGTCGGCCTCGGCACGATCGTCGCGTTCCGCACGTCGAATATCGACGCGAAGAGAAAGATCGTATCGCTCGAGGTCCCCGCGGCTGAAGCCTATTCCGTCGCGGGCTTCACCGTGCTCGTGCCCGAGGCGGGAGAAGCCGGAGCCTGGATCGGCGAGCCCGTGCCCGACGATACGATCATCTGCCGCTGCGAGCGGATCACGGCGGGAGAGGTTCGCGGAGAGATTCGCGCCGGAGTCCGTGATATGAACATTCTCAAGGCGACGATACGGACGGGCATGGGCGCCTGCGGCGGGAAAACGTGCACCGAGCTCATCCTCAGGCTCTATCGCGAGATGGGCGTCGACCTCTCGGAGGTCACGCTTCCGACGAACAGGCCGTTCACGGCGGAGATTCCCCTCGGCGTTTTCGCCGGGGCCGAGAGCGACGGCGGTGAAGCATGAGCCGCTCGAATTACGACGCGATAGTCATCGGAGCGGGGAGCGTTGGGCTTCCCATCGCGTACTACCTCACGCTCGAGGGGCTTCGGGTTCTCGTTCTTGATCCCGAAGCATCCCCCGGGCAGGGGGAGAACAAGGCCGCGATCGGCGGCGTCCGGGCGACGCACTCGGACGGCGCGAAGATCACGCTGTGTCTGCAGAGCCTCGAGTTCTACTCGACGTTCGAGAAGAAGACCGGGATCGATCTCGGCTGGGTGCCGGGCGGCTACTCGTTCCCCGTGTACCGGGAGGACGAGGAGAGGATACTCAAGGGCATCCTGCCGACGCAGAAGAAGAACGGCCTCAACATCGACTGGTACGGTCCCGAAAGAATCAGGGAGTTCATTCCCGGCATCAACGAAAAAGGCCTTCGCGGCGGCACGTTCTCGCCCGGAGACGGGCAAGTGTCTCCGCTCAAGTACGCGGCGGCGCTCTGGAAAGAGAGCAAGGACCGGGGCTGCGAATATCGTTTCGGAGAGCCGGTCACGGGGCTCGTCGCGAAGCGGGGAAGCATCCAGGGCGTGAAAACGAAGAAGGGCGTGTATCACTCGGATATCGTGGTGAACGCGGCCGGCTCCTCCGCGAAAGAGATCGGGAAGATGGCCGGCATCGACATCCCCGTCGTCCCCGATTGTCACGAAGGGGGAATCTCCGCGCCGATGGAGCGCTTCTTCAATCCGCTCGTCGTCGACATCCGGCCCGGTCCCGAGGGCAAGACGAAGAACTTCTACTTCGGCCAGAACGATCGCGGACAGGTCATCTTCTGCTATACGCCGCTNNATCGCGCGGCGCATGATCGATCTCATCCCGAGGCTCAAGAATATGCTCGTCCGCCGCGTCTGGCGCGGTCTCTACCCGATGACCCCCGACGGCATCATCATCCTCGACCGCGTGAAGGAAGTGAAGGGATTTTACCTCGCCGTCGGCATGTGCGGGCAGGGTTTCATGCTCGGCCCCGGCGTCGGGCTCAACATGGCGAATTTCATCCTCCGGGGAAAGCCCGTCATACCGCAGGAAATCTGGAATTCGATATCCTTCTACCGCGACTACTACGCGGGGCGCAAGGAAGCGCTCAAGTAATTCCGGCGCATCGCTCGAGGGAGAGATCATGAATCCGCACGATAAGGCGTTTCAGGACTATTATCCCGATCATTTCGCCCAATGCTACGGCTGCGGCCGGCTCAACGTGCACGGACTTCACATCCGGAGCTTCTGGGACGGGGATGAGGCGGTCTGCACGTTCGAGACGAAGCCGTATCACACCGCGATACCGGGCTACGTGTACGGAGGGCTTCTCGCTTCCCTCATCGATTGCCACTGCACCGGGACGGCGTCGGCGGCCGCGTACCGGGCCGAGGGGCGGGAGATGGGATCCGATCCGCCGCTGCGCTTCGTCACCGCTTCGCTGCATGTGGACTACTTGCTTCCGACGCCGATCGGCGTTCCCCTCGATCTGCGCGCGCGCGTCAAGGAGATCAAGGGCCGCAAGGTCGTCGTGACGGCGACCATCATGGCGGAGGGAAAGCCCTGCGTCCGCGGCGAAGTCGTGGCCGTGCAGGTGCCGGATCGTCTCGTGAAGGAATCGTAGGGTCGCGCGCGCGGCCGGCCGGCGCATCAGGCGTCGAACTGAATCGTCGTGTGCTCGATGTCGTACTTCTCGTCGAGCAGCCTGTTTATCCTCTCGAGAATTCCCCTCGCTTCAGCCGCTGCGGCCGGATCGAGCGCGATATGCGCCGNNCAACGAGTACATATTCGAGGTAATCACCCAGATGTGCATATCGTGAATTTCCCTGATCTCGGGGATCGCCTTCCTGAGTTCGACGCTCACGTCGTCCGCCGTCGCGCCGCGGGGCGCGACCTCAAGCAGGATATTGATGGAATCCTTGAGCAGACCCCATGCCCACACGGCGATCACCACGGAGATGCCGATGGCGAGAAGCGGATCGATGACGTTCCAGCCGCTGAAATAGATGACGATCGCCCCGGCGATGATCACGATGGAGGATACCGTATCGGCCATGACGTGGAGGAACGCCCCCTTGATATTGAGATCGTCCCTCGCGCTGTCCCGCAGTATCAGGACGCTCGCGACGTTGACGACGAGACCGATCACGGCGACGACGAGCATCTGAAGCCCGAGAACGGGCTCGGGATGCATGAGCCGTTTGATGCCTTCGAAGAGGATGTACGCCGTGACCGCAAAGAGAAAGAGGCTGTTGAAAAGGGCCGCGAGCACCTCGGCCCGGTAGAATCCGAACGTCCGGTGATGGCACGGCGCCGTGCAGGCGAGCCGTATGGCCGCGAAGCTGACCCCGAGGGCGAAGAAATGGGTGAACATGTGCCCCGCGTCGCTGAGAAGGGCGAGGCTCCGCGTCATGATACCGCCGATCACCTCGACGACCATCACGCTTCCCGTGATAGCCATCGTCAGCTTCAGCTTCCGCTGTTCGACGCTCCGGTAGTCCTCCAGACGGCCGAGGGAATCCTTCGTCTTCGGTCTGTGCTCATGTTTCCCTGACATGCCCCCGATTATAGGCCCATCGCGGACGCGCCGGCACCAAAAAATGCGCGGACCGTCAGGATTTCCGCGGCGTCGGGGGCGCCGAGGCGAGGCGGACCTTCGCCCAGTACTCGAGCGGTTGAGATGAGAGGCCTCCGCCCGGTCCTCCGGGACCTCCCATACCGCCTCCGGGACCCCCCATGCCGCCTCCAGGAAAGCCGTCCATGCCGCCGCGAGGGGAACCCCCTTCGTGCAGTTTCATCGAAGGCATGTCCATCTTGCCGACCTTGAAGCCGACGCCGATCGTCGCTCCGGGAGCGGCGTTGACGGCGAAGGGCAGGCTGTCGGGCGACGCGAGCGGTATTCGCAATTCATAAATGAGCGTCCGATTGGCGATATCGATCATCGCCGCTATTCCGCCCTTGCCGTCATCCGCCGCGGGCATCGAAACGAGCGGTTCGCCGCCGACGCCGAGAATGGCCATCTCGACCTGCGCTTCCGCGAGCATACCCATGAGGAACGCCTGCCGGTTCTCCCTCGAATCATCCGAAGGCGAGCCCATACGATCGCCGCGGCGCAGTCCGCCCGGCATCCCGGCCGAATCCGGCGTCGACCGTTTCATCGGATAGTTGATTCCGAATGTCTGCTTGTTCCGCCCCGTCGCGTCTATCCAGACGGTGAGACCGTTCATGAGAATCTGCGCCTGTTTCTGCCGGTTCCATGTGGCCATATATATGTACAGATAGCTCGCGTCGTTGAAGAAGCCGATCTTGAAGCCGTCGCTTTCGCTGTAGTACGCCTCGCGGCCGGCCCACTCGGGGGCCTTTCCATCGATCGAGATTTCGCGCTCGGGCCAGGCGCTCGCGAGCTTGGATTCCATGCAGCCGCCGAGCGCGACCGCGGAGAGGGCCAGTGTCGCGAGAAAACAGGATCCGATCGCGGGTGGGCGCTTCATCGACGCCGTCCTTTCTCGGGGAAAAGGTGGGGTTCACGCCGGCACACGTCGAGGAACGCCCGCGGAAGGTTACATGGAATTCCGAAATATTCGATGTAACCTCGCGCGCCTCCGCCGCGACGACCCGCATGAGCGACGCAAAGATTGGACATGCGATGCGCCAAGCCGTTATTATCGATACAATGCGTGAAAATACCTCAAACGAGAGCGACGGAGAGGTGATCGACCGCATTCTCGGCGGAGATGCCGATGCGTTCGAATGCCTGATGGATCGGTACGGGGAGCACGTCGCCCGGATCGCGGGAAGGCGCGTGCCGTGGGGGAATGCGGAGGAGGTCGCTCAGGATATATTCGTTCGCGCCTATATGTCGCTCTCGTCCTACGCGGGGAAAGGCGATTTCAAATGGTGGCTNNAAGCCGGTGAGCGCCCTCAGCGAGGATCAGGCGAGATGGCTCGCCCGCGCGGCGTACGAACAATCGGCCAGGGCGCATGCCGACGGCTCGGCGAGCCGGGATGCGCGCGAGCTCCTCGCGTGGGCTCTCAGCCGGCTCTCGAGCGAGGATCGCGCGGTTCTCGAGCTTGTTTCTATCGAAGAGCGGCCGGTGGCGGAGGCCGCGGAGCTGCTCGGCTGGAGCGTCGTCAACGTGAAGGTCCGCGCATATCGATCGAGGAAGAAGCTGCGCGCCATTCTCGAAAGACTTATGGCGAAAGAGGGGGAGAACGATGAAACGAAATAGGAAGAAGCTCGACGAGCTCGAATCGCGCCTGTTCTCCGCGTATCGCTCGGGGGAATATCGGGCGATGCATTCGGGCTCGCGCGAATCGGTGATGCGCGAGATACGCCGGATGGGAGCGGTCGAGGCGCAGAACGGCGTTCAGCTGCAAATCGGGCGGTTCGCGTGGCGTTTTTCGGCCGCCGCCTGCGTCCTCGCGCTGCTGTTGCTTGCGTACGTATTCTCGAACGGATTCGTCGACTATCAGGAGCTCGCGATGCGCTATCTCGAGAATCCGATCGATTTCATTATCTGAACGACGACAAGGGGGAATGAGCCATGTCCGGGAATGAAGCGAAGGGAAAGTGGAAATTGTGGTCCGGCGTGATCGCCGTATTCATCGTCGGCGCGATCGTCGGCGGACTCTCGACGACCGCCCTCATACGCGGTCATTTTCTGCATGTTATGAAGAGCGGATCTTCCCGGGGGGTGCACAAGCCCATCGCGGAGAAGCTCACGGAGGATCTGTCGCTGACCCCCGAGCAGCGCGCCGAGGTCGAGCGCATCGTGCGGGATTTCGATCCGCGATTCAAGGAGTTCGAACAGCAGGCGCGCACCGGGGTGAGAGCGGTCATGAGCGAGATGGAGGCGATGATACGCGAGGTGCTGACTCCCGAGCAACAGGTGAAGTACGACGCCGGAATAAAGAAGATGCACGAGGAAATGGACAAACGCGGAGGCAGAAAGCACGAGTGGGAGGGCCCGAGGCACGAGAAAGGACCGGGGGAGTAGGAATGAGAACAATACGAAGATGGTGCGCGATCGGCGCATGCGCTTCTCTGTGCTGGGCAGGCGCCGGCATGGCGCCGGCGAGGGGGGCGGAGACGAGGGCGATCACGCTCTCGAACGCGATAGAGACGGCGCTCACGGCGAATGTCGATCTCAGGCAGGCGGCCAATCAAACCGAGTCCCAGAGGATATCGGTCAGAAGCAGCAAGATGGATTTCCTTCCGAATCTGAGACTCTCCCTGGGGGCGTCGAGAGGCTATGGAAAGGATTATGAAGCCGCTTCCGACGAGTTTGAATGGAGCCATTCGAACTCGATGAACCTGTCGGTATCTGCGGGCCTCGATCTCTTCGCCGGATTCGGGAGAATCGCCGCGCTCAAGCAGTCCCGGCTTCAGCTCGAAGCGCAGCAGAGGAGCTATGAGCGAAGCCGCGAGCAGGTGATTTTCGAGACGGTGCAGCAGTTCGTCCTCGTCGTCCTCGACGGAGACCTGGTGAGGGTCGATGAACAATATCTCGAGTCGCAGCTCAGCCTGCTCGCGCAGATAGAGGCGTTCACCACGTCGGGCAAACGCCCGATCGTCGATCTCTACCAGCAGCAGGCGAGCGTCGCGGACGCGGAATCGCGCCTGCTGATCGCCCGGCGCGACTTCGAGGTGGAC
>JAFNGP010000165.1:3660-5979 GCA_017885175.1 bacterium | reverse complement strand
GGCGTTCATGAGGGCGCGCGTCTGCGCGTCGAGCTTGAACGACGCCTGGAGCTCCTTCAGCACCTCGGGCGTGAGCGCCGGCCCCTTCCGGGCGAACGCGGCCTGCGAGGCGAGGAGGAGGGCGAAAAGGAGAATCACCGGGACGAATGCCGCGCGATGAACCTTCATGGATCGGACTCCTTTCTTGTGTCGAATCAAAAGACGAGCTCGGCCGCGCCGTCGGAGATCCACGTGCGGTCGCCGTTCTCGAGCTCGATTCTCCACCATCCGGGGCGCTTCTCGATGAGCCTGAACTCGCTTCCCGCGTGGAGCGGCTCCTTGAAGCTCGGCTGATACGTATCGGCGTCTCCCATGCGCCCGATCGTCTCCTCGGCCGTGATGACCCCTTCGGGCGTCCGGGCGAGGCTCGCCGCATCGACGACGAGAGAGGCGAGGAACACGGCGCTCGCGACGGCCGAGACGGCGATCGCGATCTTGAGCCAGCCGGTTTTCAGCAGAAGCCGCGCCGCGGCCGAGAGCCAGAGCGCCCCGAACGATATCGCGAAGACGAGGAGCCTCACGCGGGACGGTATGTCGTAGTGGATGAAGAAGAGCGTCTTGAGCACCTTCTCCTTCTGCCGGAGCTCGATGCGGTCCGCGCGGCGGTTGCGGGCGTAGTCGAGGTTTTGCCTGAGATTCCCGTCGTTCCGCATGAAAAGCTCCGCGCGCTTGTAGTTGAGAATGGCCCTCCCCGTGTCGCCGAGACGGAAGTAGGCGTTTCCGGCGTTGTAATAGAGCTTGCCGTTCCGGACGCCGCCGTTCTTCACGATCGCCTCGTAATGGAGAATCGCCTCCTGATAGTACGCCTTCGCGGCGTCGGGGTCGGTGCGGTCGAGCTCCATCGCCCGGCGGAAGAGCTGCTCGGCCTGCGAGAGGTGGTTCGAGATCTCCTGATCGCTCAGCCGCGCGTCCGCAACGGAATAAAGAAATGTTTGAATCAGGATCGGCGCAACCAGAACAAGAACCGCGCGCTTCATTGGCATACCGCAGCCATGCAGCCTGCGCGAACGACGTAATGTCCGAAAAACATGCATCAGTGGCCTTACTTTCTTCTCTCACGAGCCATGCTTGCGCTCAAACGGCGCGGGCGAGGCGCACACGCCGATCGCCTCACAGCATCGGCCTGGAATTGATCCGCGTAGAAATCGAGGAGCCGCCTGATCATTTTCTGGTATTGCGTTCTATTCTTTTTTGCCGCCCGCTTGAAGAAATCGACACTCGATTTGCTCAGGGAAATAGTTACCTTCACGTTCTCTTCTCTGAAAACAAGATCTTCAGGCGGGGGCAAGAAATCCTCGATGACCTGGAGCTCGCCCATCGGTTCATCCGTGTATACTATTTTTTTCTTCATATATCCTTCTCCCTTTTCGCTATAATCCAGCTCCGAAAATGCGAATCATGCCATCCCGAAGAGTGAACCGAACGGTTAGAATTCCAGCGCCAACGAGACCGATACAGTAGAATCGCAGTTCGGATCCGCCGTGGCTTCGATCCCCGATGATAATACGCTTCGGATCATCAAAGACATATTGTGCAAGCTCGAACGAGACACCGTGTTTTAGCAGGTTCTCTCGGTTCTTGTCCTTGTCCCACTCGAACCCCTCACATCCCATAGAGCCATTATACTACAGTATTGCCATAATGCAATACTAATTTATGGTATATTATAAATATTACTTGCGCTCTCGAGAGCCCGTGTCGCCTCGAGCGCNNACGAGCTCATGATCCCGCGCATCGCCTGAATCGCCTCGGCGCTCGCGCCCCTCTCCTCGAGAATCTTCACGACGTCCCCGGTCGTGAGGGTCGAGCCGGCCGCCGAGAATTTGTCGCCGAGATAGTCGCGCATCGCGCCGAGCACCTGCTCGCAGAGCGGGGCGCCCGAGACGCCCTGCTTCCTGATCGTCTCGAGGCGCTGCCTGAGGCGCCTGAAGGCGCTCCGCGCCGCTCGCCCCTCGGTATCGGCCTCGCGACGACGCCGCGCGATCGTCGTCGAGAGAAGCGCGACGTACGCGGCGAGAGGCAGGAGAAGCGCGGCGAGCCATCGCGGACTCGCGAGCGCGGAGGCGAGCCCGAACTGCTGCGACGCGAGCACCTCCGGGCCCTCGTAGTTGTACGCGATACCTTCCTTCCACCCCTCGAGCGGGCTCCCCATCGGGCCCGACGATACTCCCTCGGCGTCGACCGCGGTCACCATCTTCGTCGAATGGACGACGATCGGAATGGGGGCGGTCGAGGCGGTCTCGTAGCGCCCTTTCTTCGTGTCGAAATACGAGAGCGTAA
>JAFNGP010000165.1:1205-3582 GCA_017885175.1 bacterium | reverse complement strand
CCGACGCTCACGTCGAGCGGCGACGCGCTCGCCGATATATTGTATTCGCCGACGAGCCCCGCAAAGCCGGCCGGCTCGCCCTCCTGGGGAAGCTGCTTCACGGCGAGACCGAGAGTATTCGACGGCACGACGTACCTCTTCATCGCGCCGCGCGGCGCGCCGAAGAAATTGTCGCTGAAGAAATCGCGGCCGCCCGGGTTTCCGCTCGCCGCCGCGCACTGGACGCTCATCTCGGGGATCGCGAGCGTTCCCGCGCGTTTCGGAAAGAGCGCCTTTTTGAAGCTGATCGTCGTGTAGTTCCGTCCGTCGAGCGTTCCCACGCCCTTCTCCGCGATGACCTCCTGCCCGCCGAGGGGGACGCGATAATAATTTTCGCGCTTCGCCTGGTCGATCTTGACCTCGGGGGTCTCGATCGCGAAATCGGCGCTCCCGAGAACCGGCATCGAGAACGCGAACTCCTCGACGGCGCGCCCGATGTACCACGTCACGGTGAGGATCACGGGCTCGCCGACGTAGCAGCTCGATCGCGAGAGGCTCATGCGCAGCTTGAAATCCTGCGTCTCGACCGGCGTGTCGACGCCGACCGTGACCGTGTTCGCGTTGAAGGTCTGCCCCTTCACCTTGACGGGAACGGCGGGAATCGCGAGCCGCCCCTTGCGCTTCGGCGTGAGATTGAACTGCATCACGTAGCGCCTCTGGACCTGGCGCTCCATCTTGCCGTTGATGACGCTGATCGACTGGCTGCTGCTGTTCTGCCCGCCGAGGAACTGCGCGGAGAAATCAGGACCGAAGGCCGCGGGGTCCGGCGGGGTGGCGTTATCCGTCCCGTCGACGACGATCTGGTAGACGAAGGTCTGCCCCATGTAGACCATCTCGGACTCGACGTAGGCCTGGACCGTGACATCCTGCGCCGCGGCGAGCGCCGCACCGATCAGCATGAGAATAGCGAGAATGCCGAGCGCCCTCGCCATTCGTGAATCCTTCCGCGCCCTCACGATTTACCAATCCTTCTCGACCGGCCGATAGCCGCCGGCGTTCTGGAGCTGCTGCTCCTTGCGATCTTCTTTCTCCTGATCGAGAATCTCCCGCGCCGTGGCGTCGCGGGCAAGCTGTTTCTTCTGCTGGTCCTTCGGGGCGCCTTGCTTGTTCTTGTCGTCCTGCTTCTTCTGATCCTTGTTTTCCTCGGCGCCTTGCTGCTGCTCCTGCTGTTGCTGCTGATCCTGCTGATCCTGTTGCTGCTGCTGGTTCTGCTGATCCTGATTCTGCTGATTCTGCTGGCCGCCCTGTTGCTGCTGCTTCTCCTGCTTGTCGAGGAGGTCCTTGATCTTGAGGCGCGCGATCTCCAGGTTCTCGGCGGCCAATTTGTTCCCGGGATCTTTCACGAGCGACGTGCCGTAGTGTTTCACGCTCTCCTGAAGTTTTTCGAGCGCCTTCTGGAGATCGCTGTCTTCCTGGCGCTTGCCCTCCTCGAACGCGCAGTTCCCGAGGTTGTACCAGGCCTTCGATTCGAAGGGAAGGTTCTTCGTCTTCGAGGCGGCCTGCTGGAACTGCTCGCGCGCCTTCTCGAGGTCGCCCTTCTTGTAGAAGGCGTCCCCCCTGTTGAAGGCGACGATCGCCGACTCGGGCGCCTTCACCGACGCGCGATCGTAGAGCTCGAGCGCCTTCGCGAAATCCTTCTTGTCGTACTGCTTGTTGCCCTTCGAGACGAGGCGGCCCGGCGACTCCGCACATGCGGCGCCCGCGGTCACGGCCGCGCATACGCAGAGCGCCATGCCCGCGCGCGCGCCCAGCGCAAATATCGAGAGAGCCCTTTTCATCTCGCGCTTCGCCTCCTCTCGCCCACGACCATCTCGGCCGCGAGCAGCACGAGCGCCACGCCGAGGAATATCTGGAATTTCTCCTCGTAGAGCGTCATCGTCTTGGCCTCGAGCTCGCGTTTCTCCTCGCTCGCGACGAGCTTGAGATAGACGTCGCCGAGATCGATCGCGCCGGTGGCGACGTTGAGATACTTTCCGCCCGGGGTCGCGTTCGCCATCTTGCGGAGCGTGTTCGCGTCGAGGCGGCTCCAGACCTCCTGGCCGTTGTACGTCATGAAGACACGGTTTCCCTGCTGGTCGGTGATCGGTATGCGCCGCCCCTGGCCTTCGTCCCCGATCCCGATCGCGATGATACGAATGCCCTTCTCCCCCGCCTCCTGCGCCGCCTCGACGGGGAACGAGTCGTGGTCCTCGCCGTCCGTGATGAGAATGATGTCCTTGTACTTCTTCTCCTGCGTGTCGAAGCCCTCGTCCATCGCCTTGCGCAGCGCGTCTCCGATCTTCGTGCCGCCGCGCGAGACGGCGTTCACGTCGATGTCGTCGAGAACGAGGTTGAAGAA
>JAFNGP010000165.1:0-1164 GCA_017885175.1 bacterium | reverse complement strand
GTCGCGGCCGCGGCGCTCGATCGTCTGCGGCTTCGGATTCCAGGCCGGGCGCGTCGCCGCGAACGCGACGAACGCTATCGCGAGCGTCACGAGCACGGCCTTCGACGTGCGCCCCGTGCCGCTCGAGCTGAGCCCGATGCGCTCGAGGAGGTCTTCCTCGACGAACGCGCGGAGCGCCGCGCGCCTCCGGTACGACGCCCACGCGTAGAGAAACACGACGACCGGCACGAGCCAGAGGAGGTAGAGCATCTTTATGTTGCCGATATGCATGACGCCTCACGCGGCCATCGCGGGGCCGCGGCCCCGCGGGGCCCCTTACGGGATCTTTCGGAAAATAGTATTCGCGAGCGCGACCTCGATCATCATCACGCAGAGCGCCGCGAGCGCGAAGCTCGCGAAGAGCTCCTTGTAATCGACGAATCGCACCGACTCGATCTCGCTCGTTTCCATTTTATCTATCTCTTCGTAGATCTGGCGCAGCGACTTCTCGTCCTCCGCCATGAAGAACCTGCCGTTCGTGATATCGGCGACCTGCCGGAGCGTCTCCTGGTCGACCCCTTCGGCCCCCGGCACCTTGAAATCGCCGAAGAGCGTGCGCACGGTGCGGACGGCCTCGCTGCCTCCGACCCCGATCGCGTAGATCTTGACGCCCCATTCCTTCGCGAGCTCGGCCGCCTCCGCCGGCGCGCGGCGGCCGTAGTTGTTCCGCCCGTCGGTGAGAAGGATCACGATCTTGCTCTTGATCTCGTATTCCTTGCCCGCCGACTCCTGCGCGTGGCGCGAGAGATCCTCCTCGGCGGTCCTGAGCCGCGCCGCGGCGAGCGCGATCGCGTCCCCGATCGACGTGCCGTCCTCGTTCTGCCGCGTGACGACCTTGACGCTCTCGAGGAAGCGCATGAGCGCCCCGTGCTCGAGCGTGAGCGGCGCCATCGTGTCTGCGTAGCGGGCGAACGCGACCATCCCGACGAGATCGTTCGGGCGCCCCTTGAGGGTCTTGCCGTTTCCCATGATGAACTCGGAGAACACCTTCTTCACCACGCCGAGACGGTCCGATCGCTGGCCGAAGAAATCCATCTCGGTGCCCATGCTCCCCGAGCGGTCGAGGACCATCTCGACCGCGATGCCCTTCGTCACGTCCTTGACCTTCTCGTGCCCCTGCTGCGG
>JAFNGP010000164.1:222-5189 GCA_017885175.1 bacterium | reverse complement strand
GAGATCCTTGAGCTTCGAGACGGACTGCTCGGCGCGCTCCCGGTCGTCCCAGAAGCCGGCCTGTTCCATCCCTTTCTCGATCGCCGCTATTTCCTTCCGCATCCCTTCCGGGTCAAAGGCAACCGCGCAGCCCCGAAAGCTGCCGCTCCATCTCGAGCACCCGCTCTTCTATCTCCCGGTGCGTGAGCTTCTCCTGCATCGTGCCTTCCTCTCCGCCGTCTTCGGCCGCGCGAGAAATCGATCCCGGATTCTCCCGGCTTCCGACCGCACGCGCGCGAGCGACCCGTCCGTCGCAATCGACACATCGGCCCTGGCCCAGCCGCTTTCGAGCTTCCTCTGGCGCTCGATTCTCGCGAGCGCCTCGCTTCGTGAAACGCCGTCCCTGCGCATGATCCGCGCAAGACGCTTCGCCCGGGAAGCCCTTGTCACGACGGCGTAATCCACTTTGAACCTGAATTTATACTGAAAAAGCAGCACCGCATCAAGCACAATGTAGGAAGCGCGCGCGCGGCGCTTCAGCACTTCGGCCGTGATGATCCGCTTGAGGGGCGCCCGGACGATCCGGTTGAGGCGATCGAGATTCCGGTCGCTCTCGAAAACGACACGCGCCAGTTTCCTGCGCGACACGGCTCCTCCGGCGCCGAGCACGCCGGGACCGAACGCGGCGACGATCGAACTCTGCACCTCCGGCGATTCGAGGACTCGAGCGCCGAGCGCGTCGCAATCGACGAGGGCGCCGCCCGCGGCGGCGATGACCTTCGCGACGGTCGTCTTGCCCGAAGCGATCGGGCCCGTCACTCCGATGACCGGAACCCTCATCGGTGCGCCTCCAGCCAGTTGTCGCCGAAACCGATGTCGGCGCGGACGGGGACGTCGAGCGCGAGGGCTGATTCCATGCGTTCCTTCACGAGCGCCCCGATGCGATCCCGTTCGCCGGGAACGACCTCGAACACGAGCTCGTCGTGGACCTGGAGGATCATGCGGCTCCCGAGCCCCTCTTCGACGATATCCCGGTCGATCCGTATCATCGCCAGCTTGATCATATCGGCCGCGGTTCCCTGGATCGGCATGTTGACGGCGATCCGTTCCGAGAAGCTTCTCGTCCGGTTGTTCTCGCTGTCGATGTCGCCGAGGAGCCGTTTGCGGCCGAGGAGCGTCTCGGCGCAGCCGCTCAGGCGCGCCCGGGCGATCGCGGAATCGATGTAACCCTTCACGCCCGGATATTTCTCGAAATACTCGTCGATGAAACGCTTCGCCTCGTCGAGCCCGATGCCCAGCTGATTCGAGAGGCCCCGCGGCCCCATACCGTAGATCACGCCGAAATTGATCGTTTTGGCGCGGGCGCGCATGTCGGCCGTCACCCGCTCCTCATCCACGCCGTAGATCCGCGCCGCCGTCCTCGCGTGAATATCCCCGCCTTCGCGGAACGTCCCGACGAATTCCGCGTCCTTCGAGAGATGGGCCATGATCCGGAGCTCGATCTGCGAATAATCGGCGTCCATGAGAATGTTCCCGCGCCGCGGAATGAAGGCGCTCCGGATCGCGCGCCCGAGCTCCGTCCGCACGGGAATATTCTGCAGGTTCGGCTCGCTCGACGACAGCCGCCCCGTGGCCGTGACCGTCTGGTTGAAGGACGTATGGATGCGCCCGGTCCGCTGATTCACGAGGCGCGGAAGCGCGTCGATATACGTGCCTTTCATCTTCGAGAGCTGCCGGTGCTCGAGCACGCTCCCGGCGATCGGGTTGCCGCGAGCGAGCTCGGAGAGCACCTCCTCGTCGGTCGAGAACCCCGTCTTCGTTTTCCGCGCCTTCGCGAGCCCGAGCTTCTCGAAAAGGATCCTCTGGAGCTGCTTCGGCGAATTGATGTTGAACTCCTCGCCGGCGAGCCGGTGTATTTCCGCCGTGAGACGGTCGAGATCCTTCGCGACCGTGCCCGAAAGCGCGGCGAGCTTCGACGCGTCGATCGCGACGCCCTCCTGCTCCATCCGTTTCAGCACGAGACAGAGAGGCATCTCGACGTCCCTGAAGAGCGATTCGAACCCGAGCTCTCCAAGGCTGCTCGCGAAAAGCTTCTTGAGCCGCATCGTGTAGTCGGCGTCCTCGCACGAGTACTCGCAGAGCCGGTCGAGCGGCACCGATCTGATATCCTTCTCCCGCGCTCCCGCCGGAAACAGCCCGGCGTACGGGATTTTCCGGTGGCGCGCGAACTCGAGCGCGAGGTTGTCGAGCGAATGGGAACGCCGCTCCGGATCGAGGCAGTATGAAGCGATCATCGTGTCGAACGCGACGCCTCCCACCGGAAACCCGTGCGCTTCGAGAACGAGACAATCGAATTTGACGTTGTGCCCGATCTTGGCGATCGATTCGTCGGCCAGCGCCGGCCCGAGCGCCTCGCGCACGCGATCCAGCNNCGGATCGACCGACGTCGTCTCGACGTCGAACACGAACTCCCGCGCGCGGAGGAGCCGGCGCGCGAAATCTTCGAGATCTTCCTCCCCGACGAGCGTGTACGTTCTCTCCGCGACTTCGGCCGTCCCGGCGAGAGAAAGCTCTTTCAGAATCTGGTGAAATTCGAGCCGGAGGAGGAGATCGGTGAGCCGTTCGGGCTCGGGTTTGCCGAGGGCGAGCGAGGGCAGCGAGAACTCGACGTCGACGTCCCGGAGCGTCACGAGCTCGCGGGAGAGCTGCGCGCTCTCCGCGCCGCTCTTCAGCTTTTCCCGGACATGCTCCGGCTCCACCTCGTCTATCCGCGCGTATATGGCGTCGAGGGAACCGAAATCGTGAAGCAGCTTGAGCGCCGTCTTCTCGCCGATTCCCTTGACCCCCGGAATATTGTCCGAGCTGTCCCCCATGAGGGAGAGAAGATCGATCACCCGCTCCGGCTCGAGGCCGAAGCGCTCCTCGCAGAACCCGGGACCGATTTCCTCCTCGAGCGCGGTCCCCTTTTCCGGGCGGATGATCCGGATATGATCGGAGAGCAGCTGGAGAAAATCCTTGTCTCCCGTAACGATTTTCGCGTCGAGACCCGCCGCGTTCGCCTTCCGCGCGAGAGAGGCGATGAGATCGTCCGCTTCGATCCCCGGCTCCACGATCATCCGTATTCCGAGGGCTCGGGTCGCCTCGAAGATGACGGGCAGCTGTTCCGCCATCTCGTCGGGCATTTCCGGACGATGGGCCTTGTAAGCGGGAAACTCCCGGTGGCGTTCGGTTTCCTCGCCGCTGTCGAAAACGACGGCGAGGTAGCGCGGCTCGTATTTCCTGATGAGGAGAAGCAGCATGCGGAGAAAACCGTAAACGGCTCCCGTATTCTCCCCCTTCGAATTCACGAGCGGATTCCTGATGAAGGCGAAATAGGCCCGGTACGCGAGCGCGTGCCCGTCCACGATATAGAGATTCTCGACAGGATTCATATCAGATTCCCGGCCCGTAGAGGGAATGCGCCTCGATGAAACGCTCGATCGCCTCGGGAACGAGATACCGTATCGATTTCCCCTCCCGCACGAGCGCGCGGATCGACCGCGACGATATCGCGTTGGCGCCCGCCGTCATGCAGATAAGCGCCGCGTCCGGAGGCAGCGCCGGAAGGCGGGCGTGCCCGGGCCGTAGCATAAAGAGAACGGTCGCGCGCGCGAATATCTCGCCGGGGTTGCGCCACTCGGCCATCTCCTCGAGCATGTCTCCCCCGAGGAGGAGATGAATCTCCTCTTTCCCGTATCCCTGCGCGGCGAAGGCTCGCACGGTCCGGTGGGTATACGAAACGCCGCGCGCGGCCTCGATGCGCGAGAGCTCGAAACGAGAATTTCCCCTGATCGCGAGCTCGACCATCCGGGTTCTCGTTTCGATATCCGTGAGGGGAACGTCCCGCTTGTGGGGCGGAATCGCGGTCGGGATGAAGACGACCCGCGCGAGACCGGCGACGTTCACCGCGGCCTCGGCGAGAATGAGGTGCCCCGTATGAATCGGGTCGAACGAGCCGCCGAAGAGCCCTATCTTTTCTTTCCTAGCCTCCATCCGCGTTCCGTGTTCCTCCCGCCTTCCGTTCCAGAATCCTGAGGCGTTTCTCGGCTTCCGCCTTCTCGGGAATCGCGTCCTTCGATTGCAGCACGCTCCGGTAATCCTCGATGGCTCCCGCCGTGTCCCCCCGGTCTTCCGCGATGAAGCCGCGGTAGTAGCGGCTCCGCGCCGCCCAGATCGTCTCGGGATAGAGATCGATGATCTTGCGCAGGTACACGAGCGAGGCGTCGTAGCGCTTCTTCGAGAAATAGAGCTTCGCCGCCGTGAAATCCTTGTGCGCGAGCTTCGCGTGTATCTCCCGGATCGTCGTCCGCGCTTCCTCCACGCGCGAGCTCGAGGGGAACATCTGCAGAAACCGGTTCAGCCGTTCGAGCGCCTGGTAGCTCTTCGTCTGCTCCCGCTCGAATCGGGGAGTCTGCCTGAAGGCGCACACGCCTTCGAGAAAGAACGCGTCGTCGACGTAATCGCTGTACCCGTAATCGTTGATGAGAATCCGGTATTCGACCTCGGCGAGGGCGTACTCCGTATCGAAACGATACGATTCGGCGAGGCGGTACTGCGCGTAATCGCTCCGCTCGTCACCGGCGAACGTCGCGAGAAAATCCTTGTACTCGCCCGCCGCGCTACCGTAGGAGCCCTTGTCGAACAGACGGTCGGCGAGGGCGAGCTTGTCGTTCGCGAGATTCATCTTTTTCGGCGTGTACGGCCCCCCGCACGACGCGGCGGCGAGCGCCGCGAACGCGAGAAGCATGGGCACGACGCGCCTCTTACCTGCGCCTCTTCGGCATCTCGAGTCTCTCAATGTTCTCCTTTGCTTTTTGCACGAGCTTTCCGCTCGATCCCGAGTTCACGACTTCACGGTAGCGCCGCACGGCCTCCTTCGCGTCTCCGCGGCCCTCGCTGATCTCCCCGAGAAGGAAATTGGTCCGTTCCTTCACGAGCGGGCTTCCCGC
>JAFNGP010000164.1:0-195 GCA_017885175.1 bacterium | reverse complement strand
TCCGCGGCGTTCGGCGCGTCCGGGAACGCGTTCAGATATTTCTCGAGGTACGCAATCGCCTTGTCGAATTCGCGCTGCTCGAGATAGAGCTTCCCGACCACCATGTTGTATTCCCCGAAATCGATTCCGCTCTGAAAGCTCAGGGCGAGCATCATCATCCGTTTCCCCCGCGGCACGTCGAGCGACTTGATGCTC
>JAFNGP010000163.1:4223-5778 GCA_017885175.1 bacterium | reverse complement strand
ATCGGCGTGCGCGACGAGGCCCGCCGGTTCGACGGGATGGGGATGTGCGGGCGGCGCCTCTGCTGCGCGACGTTTCTCAAGGACTTCGAGCCGGTGACCCTCAAGATGGCGAAGGACCAGAACCTTCCGCTCACGCCGTCCAAGATATCCGGAGCGTGCGGGCGCCTCATGTGCTGCCTCGACTACGAGCTCGAGTATTACAAGGATCTCACGAAGGACATTCCGAAGATCGGAAGCAAGATACGGGTCTTCGGCAGCGAGCATCGAATCGAAAAGGTCGACATATTCAACCGGACCGTTATCCTGAGCGACGCGGAGAAGAACCAGGTCGAGGTCAAGCTCGAGGTTCTGCAGGAAGAGCTGCGCAAGGATCCGGGCCCCGCGAAAAACGACAAGGACGGGAAGGAACGCCCGCCGGGCAAGTAAATGGACGCGAAACGATTCTACATAACGACGGCGATCGATTACGTGAACCAGAAGCCGCACCTCGGCACCGCCTACGAGAAGGTCGGCGCCGATTGCATGGCGCGCTACAAGCGCCTCTCGGGTTTCGACGTCCATTTTCTCATGGGGAACGACGAGCACAGCACGAACGTCGAGCGCGAGGCGCGCAGCCGCGGGCTCGACCCCTTCGAATATTGCCGAACGATGTCGGGCGAGTTCCAGGGCGCGTGGAAGGCGCTCGATATCTCGTACGACGACTTCATTCACACGACGGAAGAGCGGCACGTTCTCGCGGTGCGCACGCTCTTCGAGCGAATTCACGCGAACGGCTACATATATAAAGGAAAGTACGAAGGGCTCTACTGCGAGTCGTGCGAGGAGTTCATCGTCGAGAAGGACCTCGTCGACGGCCTCTGCCCGAAGCACAAGCTGCCGCCGAAGCACATCAGCGAGGAGAACTATTTCTTCGCCCTCTCGCGGTTCCAGCAGCCGCTCCTCGAGTTCTTCGAGAAGAATCCCGAATTCGTGCGGCCGCAGATCCGTTTCAACGAGGTCATCAACGTCATCAGGGGCGGGCTCGACGACGTCTCGATCTCGCGTTTCGGCAAAGAGTGGGGGATACCGCTCCCGATCGACGAGACGCACGTGATCTACGTCTGGTTCGACGCGCTCACGAACTACATCTCGGCGCTCGGTTTCGGCGGGGCCGATACGTCGCGGTTCGATCGTTACTGGCCCGCCGACGTGCACGTGATCGGCAAAGACATCACGCGCTTTCACTGCATCATATGGCCGGCGATGCTCATGGCGGGAGGTATCGCGCCCCCGCGCTCGGTCTTCGCGCACGGGTTCATCTCGCTCGGCGGCGAGAAGATGTCGAAGACGCGCGGGAACATCATCGATCCGCTGCGGATGGTCGAGGCCTTCGGCTCGGACGCGCTCCGGTATCTCCTGCTCCGCGAAGTCCCCTTCGACCGCGACGGCGACGTCACGGCCGAGGTTTTTCTCAATCGATACAACGCGGACCTCGCGAACGACGTCGGCAACCTTTTCAGCCGCACCGTCACGATGATCTCGAAGTATCTCGGCGGCACGGTCGAGACGAAGCCGC
>JAFNGP010000163.1:249-4176 GCA_017885175.1 bacterium | reverse complement strand
GCCAAGGATCCCGCAAAGCGCGGCGAGCTCGAGGAGATGTTCCGCGAGCTCCTCGCCGTCCTCAGGGCCTCGGGCGTGGTGCTCACCCCGTTCATGCCCCGCAAGATGGCGGAGATGCTCGCCCCGCTCGGCGCCGAAAAGCTCACGATGAACGATCTTCCGGNNGCGGCGGGCGCGAGCGCCCTCGCGCAGCCCGTGCCGCTCTTCCCGCGCATCAAGGTGGACAGCGCCGATCTCCTGAAGGGTTGAAGCGCGCATGCTCGTCGACTCCCACGTCCATCTCGACATGNNTCCGTCGACAATACGATCGCTCTCACCCGGCGGTACGGCGAGGTTTACGGCGCGCTCGGCATACACCCGCACGACGCGAGGGACTGGGACGAAGCCATCGAGAACAAGATCAAGGAGGGGCTTCTCCTGAAGAAGATCGTCGCCGTCGGCGAGACGGGGCTCGATTACTACCGCGATCTCTCGCCGCGCGAGCGGCAGCGCGAGGTTTTCCGGCGGCAGATCGGGATCGCGCTCTATTTCAGGAAGCCGATCGTCGTCCACTCGCGCGAGGCCTTCGACGACACGATAGCGATTCTCCGCGAGGAAGGGGCCTCCGAGGTCGGCGGAATATTCCACGCGTTTCCCGGCGGCGTCGAGGAGGCGCGCCAGGCGAGGGAGCTCGGGTTCCTCATAGGCGTCGGGGGTCCGCTCACGTACAAGAATTCGAGATTGCCGGAGCTCGCGAAGATACTCCCTTCGTCGGCGTTCGTCCTCGAGACCGACTGCCCCTACCTGCCCCCCGAGCCGCACCGCGGNNAACGAGCCCGCGCGCGTGACGATCGTGCGCGACCGGCTCGCCGCGATACGGGGCGTCGAGCCCGCCGACGTCGAGCGCGCCGCCGAGGTCAATTACGCCCGGCTGTTTCACAAGCGGAAAGATATCCCGGGCGCCGTCGCGTACGCCCTCAAGGGAAACATCTATATCAACGTGACGCGCGCCTGCACGAACAACTGCGCGTTCTGCCTCCGCAACCGCCGCGACAATTTCTTCTACGGATACAACCTCAACCTCGCGGTCGACCCGACGGCGGGCGAGATGGTCGAGGCGGCGACGGCGCTCGCGCGGGAGGGCCGGCACGGGGAGATCGTTTTCTGCGGCTACGGGGAGCCGACGTGCAGGGCGGCCGACGTGCTCGAGGCGGCCCGCGCGCTCAAATCCCTCGGGCTGCCCCTCAGGCTCGATACGAACGGACACGGGAATATGATCAACCGGCGCGATATCGTCCCGGAGCTCGCCGGGGTTTTCGCCGGCGTTTCCATCAGTCTCAACGCCCACGACCGCGCTTCGTACGCGCGGCTCTGCCGTCCGGACGCGGGGGAGAAGGCATTCGACGCCGTCCTCGATTTTATCAGGCGCGCCGCGGCTTCGAGGATGGCGTGCGCCGTGACCGTGCTCGATTGTCCGGGCGTGGACGTCGAGGCGTGCCGGGCGCTCGTCTCGTCGATACCGCGCGCGCGATTCCGCGTGAGAACGTTCTACAAGGAATGACGGCCATGCTTCCCGCGAAGAAAGGTCTCGGGCAGAATTTTCTTACGGCGGAGGGAGTGGCGAAGAAGATCGTGGACGCGATCTCCCCCGCTCCGGGGGACCTCGTTTTCGAGATCGGACCCGGGCGCGGCGCGCTCACGGTTCCCCTCGCCCGGAGCGGCGCTACGATCGTCGCGTACGAAATCGACGGCGCGCTCGTCGACCTCCTCCGCGAGAAGCTCGCAACTTCAAATAACGTCGAACTTTGCCACGCCGACATCCGCGCCGTCGACTTCGACGAGGCGGCCCGGGAGCGCGGCCGGACGAGCTACAAGCTCGCCGGCAACATCCCCTACAATCTCACCAGCACGATCCTCGTCGATCTCGCCCGCTGGCGGATGTTGAGCGCGGCCGTGCTCATGATCCAGCGGGAGGTCGGCGACCGGATACTGACGGAGCCGGGCGAGAGAAACTGCGGTATATTATCGATTTTTCTCCGGACATACTTTATAATGAATAGAGTGCTCAAGGTCCGCCCCGGATCGTTCACGCCGCCCCCCAAGGTCGAGAGTGTCGTGCTCAGGTTCGTTCCGCACACGCCGGGGAGAGGGCCCGAAGACAGAGGGGCGTTTCTCCAATTTCTGAAAGGAAGCTTTTCTCATCGAAGGAAAAAGCTCCGCAACATCCTGGGAGAGTTGCTGGATGTAGAAACCGCTAAGGATTGGGACAGGCTGGGCGAACTTTCGGGCGTCGATTTCGGCATGCGTCCGGAGGAGCTCTCGCTCGAAAGCTGGTTCGACCTCTTCGCGGCCTCCCGGCGCGTGAAAGGGCTTCGATGAGCACGCTCACCAGGATCGCGGGTATTTCGCTGTGTATCGCGCTTCATTTCCTGTGGAGCGCCCCGGCGCGCGCCGCCTCCTCCAAAAGCGATTCGACGACCACGGCCGCCCCGGCCCCCGCGCCGGCCGCCGGAACCCCCCTCCAGAATCTTATCCGCGTCGCGCAGGAAAAGGCGACCGCCGACTCGACCGCGGCGGACACGATAGAGGCTGCGTCCGCCGCCGACTCGGCCCGGATACCGGTCGACCGCTTCGTCCCCATCAGCACGTCCAGAGTCGAAAGCAACGATATCAGCATCGCCGTCGGCAGCAGACTGAACGTCACGATCGACGCCGGCGGAGGATGGACGTTCATGCACGACATGGGCATGGAGCGAAGGCGATACCGCCAGCGCAACATGGAAGACATCACCGAGGGCGTCTTGAACAAGGCGGACAAGATTCGCCCCGGCCTGTACAGGCTGGGCATGCAGGTCGGCGAGAACTACAGCAAGAAGAAGACGCTCGGGCTCGGCCGGTTCGGGCAGGACATCGTCTTCGACAACACGAGGGCGAACCTCGAATTCGTCCTCATGAAACCGCTCCTCAGGGCTTCCCAATCGGATCTTACGATAAAGGCGGAAGGCAGCAAGGGAATGAACGACTTCAAGTACGATCGCGTCTATTCCGGGAGCGCGAGCGGAACGCTGCAATACGCGATCGGCGACCTCTTGACCGTGACGGGAGGCGCCGGCGCGAGCGTGAAGCGCGAGTCGAGCTTCATCGGCTCGAGCCGGTTCGGCGCGATGCCGAGCAACGCGGACTCGGTGCGGGCGGGCATGAGCTACGGCAGGGGCAAGACGAAAACAGTCGAGGTTTCCTACAGTTGGCTCAAGGGAGTGGACCGCAAGGTCATGCCCCCGCTCGGCAACACGTACGAGATTCTCGCCGACCCGTCGCTTGCCAAGAGGGAGGAGGCGAGGAACCGGACGGAGCAGCTCCTCGTGAACACGTATCTCCAGCCGCTTTCCTTCCTGACACTCTCGACGAGCTTCACGCACGCCAAGGCGACCCAGAAATACCGGGTGGATACGAGACTCTCGATGGAGAGCGAGGAGAATTCGATCGACGCGACCGCGAGCTACGCCTACGCCGCCCGGGGCAGCCTTCAGTTCGGCGTTTCCACGAGCGACAACCTTTTCGACTACGGACCGGTCTCTCTTTCGAGCTTTCGGCAGCGCGACAACGTCCTGAGCCTGAGCGTCAGCCAGAAGCTCGGCGACTCCATCTCGGTCAGCATGAGCGGCTCGGGGTCGCTCCAGCAGCGCTTCTATCTGAAGCAGACCGTCAACCCCCGCGACGCCGACTTTCTTCTCTACCGCGCCAATTTCAACCTGAGGGCGCCGTACCGGAGGTTCGGCGCCGACATCAACGGCAGCGTCGACCGGTACGAAACGATCAATATCAGCAGCACTCTCTCGGGCGACAACAGAATCGAAAACAAGTATCAGGTCGGCCCAAGGTTCAGCCTGCGGCCCGCGAGCTGGCTGTCCCTGTCTCAGGACTACATCGTCAAGATCGAGTTCACCG
>JAFNGP010000163.1:0-230 GCA_017885175.1 bacterium | reverse complement strand
GGAGCTATCTCATGCGGGCGGCGGGAAGGCGGTACAGCCCGAGCAACGAAACGTTCGAGCACTCTCTGGACCTGGCGGCCAAGTACCAGGTGACCGCTGATTTTCTCGTGAAGGCCGAGGGCGACTTCAGAATTCAGAGGAGCAACGTCATCGGCTCCCTGAACGGACGCAAGGTCATCGCGGCGACGACCGTCTACGAGTCGGGCGGCACGAGATTCGGTTTCACGAGA
>JAFNGP010000162.1 GCA_017885175.1 bacterium | reverse complement strand
ATCACGAAGCCCTCGAACTCCGATCTCTACACGGTCGAGATGGCCGAGTTCGTCGAGACCTTCGCGAACGTCGCCGTGCCGGAGGGCCTGCCCAATCTCTTCTTCATCGACGGAGGCGCGCTGGCCGTCGAGAACGCCCTGAAAGCGGCATTCGACTGGAAGGTGCGCAAGAATTTCGCGAAGGGCTACAAGGAAGAGCGGGGGCGCCAGGTCATCCACTTCCGCGAGGCGTTCCACGGACGCACCGGGTACACGATGTCCCTCACCAACACCGATCCGGCGAAGGTGAACTACTATCCGAAGTTCGGCTGGCCGCGCATCGAGAATCCGAAGNNCGCGCGATCGCCGCGATCGAGAAGGCGATCGCCGACAACAAGGACGATATCGCCTCTATCATCATCGAGCCGATCCAGGGGGAAGGCGGGGACAACCATTTTCGCCCCGAGTTCTTCAAGGAGCTGCGCAGGATCGCCGATCAGCACGAGCTGATTCTCATTTTCGACGAGGTGCAGACCGGCGCCGGCATGACGGGCAAGATGTGGTGCTTCCAGCATTTCGGCATGGCGCCCGATATCGTCGCGTTCGGCAAGAAAACGCAGGTGTGCGGCATCATGGCGAGCAATCGCATCAACGAGGTCGACAGCGTTTTCAAGGTGCCGAGCCGCATCAACTCGACGTGGGGCGGGAACCTCGTCGATATGTTCCGCGCGAAGAGAATCTTCGAGGTCATCGAAGAGGAGAATCTGGTCGAGAACGCCGCGAAGATGGGAGAGATCCTTCTCGCGCGGCTTCAGGACCTCGAAAAGCGCTATCCGGAGCTCATCTCGAGCGCGCGCGGGAGAGGCCTCTTCTGCGCGTTCGATCTCGCCGACACGGCGTGCCGGGACGCGCTCGTCACGTCATGCGTGAATCAAGGGCTCCTCATTCTCAAGTGCGGCGTGAAGACGATCCGCTTCCGTCCGCCGCTCGTCGTGCAGAAGGCCGAGATCGAGAAAGCGGTCGAAATCCTGGCGGAAGTGGTCAAGGGATACAAGGGCAAGGCCTGTTCCGGGGATACGTCGAGAACGGTGCACACGGAATAGGAGAGTCCACTGCTTTTCCTTGGGCATCTTTGATTCTGTCTCTTTCGGGGAGGCGGCCGGGGCCGTCTCCTCTTTTTCTTTCTTGCTGAAGTCCTTGCTGCGGTAATCGGTCCGATAGAAACCGCTTCCCTTGAGGATGTGCCCTACGGCCTGGATCACCCGGTACACGCTTCCGCGGCACTTCGGGCAGCGCTTTTTCGGGGGGGCCGTGATTCGCTGTTCGAAATCGAACTCGTACCCGCATTTCTCGCACGAATAACGATAGGTGACCATAGGGAAGAAGCTATGCGGGCGAGCGGGAAAAATCAAGCGAAAGGTGCCCGGCGGTCCGGGCGGCGCGCGGCTCCGGCGTTCGATCGCGGCTACTATCGCCTTGTATCGAAGCGTCTCGCCGGGTACAATCAAGGATACGAACGAAGCGGCGCCGGCCTCGATCCGATGCCGGCAAAACGGAGGAGGCATCAGTGAAGAGGTATGTTGTCTGTATCGTCGCGGCCGCAACCCTCGCCGCGATCCTGAGCGGCGGCGCTTTTTCGCAGGCCCAGGCCCCTACGGCGGTTGTCCGCACGAAGCTCACGAGAGAGATCTCGCAGAAGGCGCTCGTCGAGCGGGGCGTCGACATTCTCCACGTCTACCGCGACGGGCGGGCGGATCTCGCCGTGACCGAAGAGCAGCTCGCCTGGATCGAATCGCGGGGCGCGCTCGCCGCCGTTCTCGAAAGAGGCAATCTCGCGGCCTCCGCGGCGCTCGACGCGAATCTCGGACAATACCATACGTTCGCGGAGATGGAGGCGGAGCTCGATTCTCTCGTCCTCGCCAATCCCGCCCGCGCGCGCATCGATATCCTGGGCCAGTCGGTTCAGGGCCGGCCTATCCGTTCGATCAAGATATCCGGCAACGTAGCGGTCGACGAGGACGAGCCCGAGGTTCTCATCACGGGCTGCCATCACGCCCGGGAGCTCATGTCGGTCGAAATGCCGCTCCTTTTCGCGCGGTACCTCCTCGAGAACTACGGCACCGACCCGCGCGTCACGGAGCTGGTCGACACGCGCGAGATATGGATCGTTCCGATGGTCAACGTCGACGGCCACGTATACGTCGAGCAGAACCACGCCGGCTCATCCTCCTACTGGTGGCGGAAGAACCGCAGGCTCAACACCAACGGCAGCTACGGCGTCGATCTCAACAGGAATTACGGCTATCAATGGGGATACGACGATATCGGGAGCTCGCCCGATCCCTCCTCCGCGGTCTACCGCGGAACGGTCCCCTTCAGCGAGCCTGAAACGCAGGCGGTGAAGGATTTCTGCGCCCTGCGGGACTTCGCGATGAGCCTTTCGTATCACTCCTACGGGGAGCTCATTCTCTATCCGTGGGGGTACGCGCCGATCAACACGCTGGAGGCGGCGCTCTTCGCCGCGCTCGGGGATTCGCTCAGCCGGGGCAACAATTATACCGCCGGGAACGCCGCGTCCGGAGCCATCTACCTCACGAACGGCACCAGCGACGACTGGCTCTACGGCGATACGCAGGCCAAGGCTCCCATCTACGCGTTCACGGTCGAGCTCAACACCTACGCGGAAGGGGGATTCGCTCCTCCGGAGGCCCTCATTCAGCCGACGTTCGATACGATGCTCGAATTGAACCTGCGCTTCGTCGAGCTCGCCGGCGAGGCGCGCGGCGTTCTCGGCCCTTGGGCTCCCGCGATGAACGCCGTCGCTGCGCTCAACCCTCCGAATTACGAGATCAGCTGGTCGGGCCCCGCCGCGCAGGATCCGAATCCGGCGGCGTCATACGAGCTCGTCGAGCTCAAGAATCTGACCGGCGTTCTCGATTCCGTCGAGGCGGGGGATGCGCTCTGGGAAACCGGCGGTTTCACCCTGTCGAGCGCGCGCGCGTTCGCGGGCTCCTCCAGCTTTTATTCGGGGCGTGGGGACAATCTCAACCGCACCGTGACTATGAAGAACGTCTTTCCCATGTGGTTCACGCCGACCCTCGCGTGCCGGCTCTGGTATAACATCGAGCAGGACTGGGATTATGCGTATCTCGAGGGCAGCGTCGACGGGGGAGCCACCTGGATCACCNNTCGACGGGCTGGGTTTCCGCGACGTTCGACCTCAGGGGTCTCATGGTGAGCGAGACGGGCGGCGCGCTTCTGAGATTTCTCTACTCGACCGACGCGTCGGTGAACAACGAAGGAATTTACATCGATTACGTGAATCCGGCGATCAGCGTCGAGCGGAGAGCGGTGATCGCCTCGAACCTCAGGACGACCTGGTACCATCGCTGGCCGACGGAGACCGGGAGCTTCATCTATTACGTGAGAGCCTTCGACGCGGACGGGCACGCGAGCAGAATGAGCGATCTCGCCGTCAGGCAGGTCGACGATCTCTCGGGCGCAGTACCTCCCGCCTTCGCGTCGGGCCTCGACCAGAACTATCCCAATCCCTTCAATCCGGCGACGACGCTGTGGTTCACCGTCGGCGCGAGCGAGGCGCCGGGAACCGGGACGGCGAGCGCGAGCCTGAAGCTCTATGACGTGTCGGGACGAACGGTCGCGGTGCTCAGGGAGACCCGGCTTGCCGCGGGCCGGTACTCGGCCGTCTGGGACGGTCTCGGAACGGGTGGACAACCCGCGGCGAGCGGCATATACTTTGCACGGCTGCAGCTTGGCGAGAAGGTATTCGTTCGGAAGATGGTGCTTCTGAAGTAGGTGATATCCGAATGGTGCTGTCGATCATCATACCGGTCTACAACGAGGAGAGCACGATCGAGCTCGTGCTCCGCAAGCTCCTCGGCATGTCCTTTCCCTTCGGCGTCGAGATCATCGTCGTCGACGACGGTTCGACCGACCGGACAAAGGAGCTCATCGCCGCGGTCAACCGGGACAACGTCCTCAAGGTCCACAGCTCTCTCATCAACCTCGGCAAGGGCGCCGCGGTGAGGTTCGGGCTCGAATACGTGAGCGGCGACTACGTGATCATCCAGGACGCGGATCTGGAGCTCGATCCGGAGGACATCATCAAGCTTCTCGACCCCGTCATCGCCGGGCGCGTGGACGTCGTGTACGGCTCGCGTTTCAAGTCGCGCGGCCCGCGCGCCGTCTCGGTTCCATGGTACACGATTCTCGCGAACAGGATTCTCGCCGGCTATACGAATCTCCTCTACGGGAGCGCGCTGACGGACATGGCGACGTCGTACAAGCTCGTGAGGACCGAGGTCGTGCGGAAGCTCAGAATGCGGTGCGTCGGTTTCGAATTCGATCCCGAGATCACCGCGAAGCTGCTCAGGCTCGGGCATCGGATCATCGAGGTGCCCATCAGCTACGAGCCTCGCACGACCGAGCAGGGCAAGAAGATCACGTGGTGGGACGGATTCCGATTCATGTACTACCTCACGAAGTACCGCGTTCAGAGCGCGGACTCGTTCGTGCGAACGGCCGGACCGCGGGGCGGAGACGGTCCCGCATGAAGAACTGGAAAACGGCCCTCGGCGTCGCGGTGAGCGCCATCTTCCTCTATCTCGCCTTTCGTTCGGTGCATCTCGGAGAGCTCGCGCGCTCGTTCGGAACGGTCGACTATCGCTTCGTCGTTCCGGCGATGCTCCTCGTGCTCGCTAGCCTCTTTCTGCGGGCGGTCCGGTGGCGATACCTCCTGCTTCCGGTGAAGCGCATCGGGATCCCGAGCCTCTACTACGCGATCGGCATCGGTTCGATGGTCAACATCGCCTTGCCGGCGAGACTCGGAGAGATCGTCCGGGCGCATGCGATCGGGAAAAAGGAAGAGATCTCGAGGAGCGCCGCCTTCGCGACGATCATTCTCGATAGGGTCTTCGACGGCCTCGCGCTCCTCTTCTTTCTCGCGATCGTGGCGGTTTTCGGCTCGGAGTATTTCCAGGGATGGCTCGCGAACGCAGGCTTCGTCGCGATCGCGGGGTACTGCGTCGCGCTCACCGTTCTCGTGCTTCTCAGAACGCACACCCACGTCGCCGTTCGCTGGGCGGAAGCTCTTCTGCGGCCCTTCCCGCATGCCGTGCGAACGAAGCTCCTCACCGTTTTGATCGCGTTCATCGAGGGGCTCGGCATATTCCG
>JAFNGP010000161.1 GCA_017885175.1 bacterium | reverse complement strand
TCAACTGCGGCGCGATGCCGAAGGAGCTCCTCGAGAGCGAGCTCTTCGGCCACAAGAGAGGCTCGTTCAGCGGCGCGGTGAGCGACAAGGCGGGGCTCTTCGAGACCGCGAGCGGCGGCACCATCTTCCTCGACGAGATCGGCGAGATGCCGCTCGAGCTCCAGGTCAAGCTGCTCCGCGTCCTCCAGGAAGGGGAGGTCCGCCGCGTCGGCGAGAACACCGATCGCAAGGTGGACGTGCGCGTCATCGCGGCGACGAACCGGGACCTGAACGACGACGTCAGGAAAGGTCTCTTCCGGGGGGATCTCTACTACCGCCTCAACGTCGTGCCCGTCACGATTCCGCCGCTCCGCGAAAGGCAGGAAGACATCATCCCCCTCGTCGAGCATTTCCTGCGGAAGTTCGGATCGAAGATGAACAAGACCGGCGTCGAGATCTCGTCGGAAGCGATGAAATTCCTCCTCGCGAATCCCTGGCCCGGGAACGTCCGCGAGCTCGAGAACTCGATCGAGCGCGCGCTCGCCCTGTCGGGCTCCTCGCGCCTGCTCGCCCCCGAGCACTTTCCGCAGGCCGCCGGGGAATCGGGAATATTCGAGAGGCTCACCGAGGGCAAGTCCCTCAAGGAGATGCTCCAGGCGGTCGAACGGCGGCTCATCGTCGAGGCCCTCGAAAAAACGGGCTGGCGGGTGACCAGGGCAGCGGAACTACTTGAAGTTACGCGGCAGCATCTCCATAATAAGATCAAGAAGTACAAGATACCGACGCCATAACGCCCGCCGCCTCACCCCCCGCGTTTCAACGCGCGCGGCACCCGGGAGCGCGCCGGACGGGCGCCCCGGAGGGAACGCCGCGCGATGGGAATTCCATTTTTCTACGATCCTCGTTTCGCTTCATACGATTTCGGCCCGAGCCATCCGTTTCAGGGGAGCCGCTTCGAGCGCTTCATGAAGGAGCTCCAGAAACGCTTCCCCGCTTCCTATGCCCGGCTCGACATCAGACACGCGGAGAGCGCGGGAAACGACCTCCTCGAGCTCGTCCACGAACGCTCGTACATCGACCGCGTGATCTCCCTCGAAAAGAGACGCGGGTATCTCTCGATCGATACGCAGCTCCTGCCCGGCTCGATCGACGCGGCGCGGCTCATCGTCGGCTCCTCCGTCGCGGCGGCGAGAGAAGCGGCGCGCACGGGGCTCGCCGCGGGCTTCGGCGGGCTCCACCACGCGGGACCGGCTTACGGCGAGGGATTCTGCATATTCAACGACGTCGCGGTCGCGGCCGCGGCGCTGCTCGGCGACGGGAAGAAACGCGTCCTCATCTTCGACACCGACGCCCACCAGGGGAACGGCACCATGGATATATTCATCGAGGAGCCGCGCGTGCTCTTCATCTCGATTCACCAGGACCCGCGGACGCTCTATCCGGGAAGGGGATTCGCCGACGAGATCGGGAGCGGTCCCGGCGCCGGCTTCACGGTGAATATTCCGATGCCGGCGATGTCGGGGGGCCGAATGTACGATCTCGCGCTCGACCAGGTCGTGTTCCCCCTCATCGACGAATTCAAGCCGGAGATCATCATTCGCAACGGCGGGAGCGATCCGCTCTACACCGACACCCTCACGAACCTCGGCCTCACGCTCGACGAGCTGACGAGGCTCATCCGCCGCGTCGCGGAAAAGGCGAAGTCCTCGAATATCCCCCTCGTCGATCTGTTCCTGAGCGGGTACGGGGCGTACGTCACGGAAGGATGGCTCGCCATCGTCCGCGGGATCCTCGGCGAGACGTTCGAGCTTTCGATAGCCGAGGATATGAAATTCGTCGTGCCCGAGGAGCGCGCCCGCATCGAGCGCGTGACGAGGGCGACGCTCGACTATCTCAAGGCGAATCTCGAGCCGTACTGGAAGATATTCTGACCGCGCGGCCGCGCGGCGCGCCCCCCGGCGGCGCCGCGGTATTTCAATCGAGGAGGACCGTATGGAGATCAAGAGCGTGCCCATAGCGAAGCCCTCGGACGTGAACTTCATCCTCGGGCAGTCCCATTTCATCAAGACCGTCGAGGATCTGCACGAGGCGGCCGTGTCGTCGG
Source organism: bacterium (assembly GCA_017885175.1). Taxonomy (GTDB): domain Bacteria; phylum Krumholzibacteriota; class Krumholzibacteriia; order Krumholzibacteriales; family Krumholzibacteriaceae; genus SSS58A. The sequence goes on along the minus strand of JAFNGP010000161.1, from coordinate 6,379 downwards.
TGCCGGGAATCAAGTTCGGGCTCGCGTTCTGCGAGGCCTCCGGCTCATGCCTCATCCGCTGCTCGGGAAACGATCCCGACATGATCGAGCTCGCGAAAACGAACGCCGAAGCGATCGCCGCGGGACACACCTTCATCATCTTCATGCGGGACGCGTTCCCGATCAATATGCTCAACGCCGTGAAGAGCGTCCCCGAGGTGTGCGGCATCTTCTGCGCGACTGCGAACGACGTCGAGGTGATCGTGGCCGAATCGGAGAAGGGGCGCGGGATCCTCGGGGTTATCGACGGCGAGAAGCCGAAGGGCGTCGAAAAGGAAAAAGACCGCGCCTGGCGGCACGATCTCCTGAGAAGAATCGGGTACAAGCTCTAGAGCGGAGCCGCTCTCGGAACCTATCGACGAGCGGAGGGCCGACGCTCGCCACTCCTATCCCCATCCCCACCCCCGCTGCTCGCGTTTCGAGAGCAGCCGGTGAAACAGGAACNNTCGTCGGTGTCGCAGTACCTGAATCCGGCGCTTTCGAAGAGCCTGAGGAGCTTGCTGCGATAGGCGAGCGGCGTGAGCCCGGTCGAGCGGAGATCCCACGTCCACGAGAGCTCCCGCGAGATGACGATCTTCTCCTCGAAAAACGGATCATCGAACATGAGCCGGAGCAGCTCGCGCGAGAGCCCGAGCCCCCGCCAGGGCGTGCTCATCTCGACCGAGCCGAGCTCGAGGATCACGGGATCGGCGAGCGCCGGGAAGCTCCCGATGAGCGAACCGTTGATCTCGCTCCAGCGGGAGTCGGCCTCGGGGCTCACGATCAGCACGTAGCCGACGATGCAGTTCGCGGAAACGACGCAGGCAAGCTTGGTGTCTCCCAGCGCGCTCACCGAGGAAAGGATCTTTCGCGTCTTGTGCGCGTCCTGATAGCGGTAATGGAAGAAAACGCCGAGGCCCTCGCCCATGCCGAGGCAGCGGATGTACTCCTCGGTGCAATCGCGCGCGAGGATCACCTCGCCCTTCTTCGTTTTCACCCTTTTCTCGATCACGATACAATGATAGCACGATCGCGCAAGTTTTTCAGCAGCCGCATGCGGCTGTGCCGCTCCTCAATATTCGATGCCGAGCCGACGCATCGCGCCGAGAAGCGTCGTCCGTTTCAGGCCGAGCCGCCGCGCGGCGTTCGTGCGATTTCCGCCGCAGGCGCGCAGGGCCTCGAGAATCCCGTCCCTCTCGACCGCGTTCACCCGCGCCGCGAGATCGCTGCCGGCGGGCGGGGCGCATCCGGCCGGCGGGGCGCCTCGGGCCAGGCTCATCATGACCGCCGGCGAGAGGTGGCATGCGCGGATCGCTCCGCCCTTCGCCGCGAGCGCTCCCCTGAGGATCTCGCTCTCGAGCTCGCGCGCGTTCCCGGGCCATGCGTGCCGCGAGAGCGCCGCAAGGGCGCTCTCGTGTATCGCCGCGGGGCCGATTCCGTGGAGCTCCCGCAGACGATCCGCGAAGTGCCGCGCGAGGCGCGCGATGTCCGCCGGCCTCTCGCGGAGCGGCGGTATCCTGAATACGAGCGGCGCGAGTCGATAGTAGAGATCGGCCCTGAGCCTCCCCGAGGCGCAATCCGCCCCGAGATCGCGATTCGTCGCCGCCACGACGCGCGCCTCGAACCGCCTCGGTTTCGTCTCGCCGAGGGGAATGTACTCGCGCCTGTCGATGAGACGGAGGAGCTTCGCCTGGACCGCGGGGGAGAGCTCCCCGATCTCGTCGAGAAAGAGCGTGCCGCGCCCCGCGGCCGCGGCGAATCCGGGGCGATTCTCGACGGCCCCCGTGAACGCGCCCCGCGCGTGCCCGAACGCCATGCTCTCGAAGAGATCCGGCGGAAGCGCGGCCACGTTCACCGGCACGAAGGGCTCCCGCTCCCTCCCGCTCCAGGAGTGGACGAGCCGCGCGACGAGCTCCTTGCCCGTCCCCGATTCTCCCTCGATGAGAATCGGAAAGGGCAGGCGCGCGGCGCGCTCGATCTCCTCGAGAAGCCCCGCCATTCGAGGATCGCAGGTAATAAACGTCTCCCCGGCGGATTCGGGCGCTTCGCCGCGGCGGGGCGCGACGGAGGTCACGGTGCGCTCGCGCATCGCCGCCACGCGGGGCGCCGCCTCCCGGGCGACGGACGCCGCGCCCGAAGCGGCGCGATCGAGGGCGTCGTACGCGTTTCCCGATCTACGGTTGAATTCCCGTTCGAGGCGAAGCCACGTCAGGCGCTGCGGGCCGAACCGCTCGAGCGTCTCGCGCATCGCGGCGGCTCCGTCGAGCGCCGCGCGCGCGCGCTCCAAATCGGCGCGGGCGAGCGAGAGCTCCGCGACGAGGAGCAGGCCGACCGCCTTCTCGCGCGAATGCCGTTCCCCCGCGCATGCTCCCGTGACGGCGCAGAGCCGGTCGATCGCCTCGTCGACGAGTCCATGCTTCGCGTCGAGAAGGGCCCGCGTCATGCCCGTGCGCAAGAGGCCGCTCTCGCACCCGACGGCCGAATAGTATTTCTCCGCGATTCCGAGATACGAGAGCGCGTCGCCCCCCGCGCCGTCGCGCGCTTCATCGTCGCGCGTCTCGCCGCTTCGCGCCATGCAGAGCGCGAGGTTCGAGGCCGCCTTCGCCGCGACGAGGATCTCGCCCTCCCGCAGCGCGCGATCGACGAGCGCGCGGAGAAGCCGAGCGGCCTGCGGAGTTCTTCCTTGTGATTTGAGAACGAGCGCCCTGTTGACGAGAATCCCGAGCCGCAGCGTGGCGTCGCGGGCGTCGCCCGGCGGCTCAGAGCCGCCCGCCGTGCCGGAAAGCGCCGCGGCGAGCCGCAGATAGGAATGCGCGAGCGGAATATTCCCCTTGAGGAGGAATATCCTCGAAACGATGAGGGCCGCCCAGGCTCTCGTGCCGGCCCGCGCGCTACCATCGCCCCGCAGGAAACAGAAAAGGGGAGCGACGGCGTCCCCCCTGCCTTCCAAGAACCGGCGGTACCGTTTTTCCAGCTCCGGAGGTCCGGGAAGCATGACCCTCTCCCCTCTGGAACGCGGTGACGCCGAATTTGATTTTCTACATTATATCATAGCGCGCCCGGTCGTTTCAACGGCGAAATCATGGATTGATGGAAGGCCGGCTTTTCACTAGACTGCGAAAGACGGCTTCACCCGTCACGCCCGAACGGTTTCACGATCAGGGAGGCAGCAATGAACCGGACCTTTTTCATGCGCGCGTTCGCCCTTGCGGCGTTGCCGGCATTCGCGGCGCTCGCGCAATTCTCCTGCGACGAAAACCCCTCCGACAGCTCATCGAAGCTCCGCATCACGGCGTATTCGGGAAACAACCAGACCGAACGCGCGGGCACGGCGCTCCCCGCGCCGCTTGTCGTCAGGGTGAGCGACATTCTCGGCAACGCGAAGCCGGGCGTCCCGGTCGAGTTCAGCTCGCACGCGGAGCTCCTCGCTTCCGTGACTCCGCCGACCGCCTCGACGGACGCGAACGGCCTCGCCTCGTGCCGGTTCCAGCTCGGCACGAGGGTGGGAACCCAGCGCGTATGGGCGACGATAGCCGAGGACAGCACGATTCTCTCCGCGACGGCGGCCGCGGTCGCCTGCACGGAGGAGAGCCCCGAGGAGGTCTGCCAATGGCCCGCAAAGCGCATATTCATCGCGACGACCGGCTCGTCCCTCGCGAGCGGAGCGGGCACCGTGATCATCGACTATGACCCCGTGACCAAGGGGATCACGAAGGTGCTCGAGACGACGGATCTGATAGACGGCATCTCCTTCTCGTCGCGGGGAGAGCTCTTCGCGTCGTCGCCGAACAGGATATGGAAAGTTAATCACGAGACGCCCGCGCTCGAGGACTACATCACCTGGACCGGCGACTTCCAGATTTCGATGGATCCGAATCCGGGCTCGATCCTCGCGGGGCTCACGATAGCCGGGCCCGTCACGATCGACTGTCCGTCGTCGGGAGTCTCCTCCCTTTTATCGCCGCACACCTTCAGCAACAATCTCAAATGGCAGACCATCGCCGTCGACCCCGTGACGCGCGACATCTACATGATCAGCGAATCCGGCCCGACGAGCTACGCGCTCTGGCGGGTTTACTGGGACGGGCGCACGACCGTGCAAGGCTTCGACGTCGTGAAGGCCCTCTCGGTCGGCGCCGCGGCCCCGGCAGGCATGTGCGTCGATTCGACGGGGACCGTGTACATCGTGTTCGACGGGAACGACAACTACCGCCGCATCGTTTCGGTCTCGGCGGACGGCACGGTCGATTACAACTTCTTCAACTTCTTCACGTACTACGGAGGCACCAGCATCGAGGCGGGCCGCTGGGGGGACATCGCCTACCTCGACGGGAGGCTCTACGTGATCGATCGCCGCAACGACCGGCTCGTCGTTATCTCGAGAAACGGCGCCTGGCTGGACGAGGTGAAGGATCCCGCCTTCTCCCGGCAGCTCGAGGAAAACGAGCGCTACGCGATCTGCGCCTCGCCGGGCTGGCTGTGCGCGGCAAAATAAACGGGGCGCCCGCGAAAGGCGCCCCGTCAGATGTCCGCATGCTCGAGCGGATCGCTCCGCTCCGCGCTATTTCTTCTTGAAGTTGGCGAGAGCCTCCGCCTCGTTCGGAAAGACGTCGAATATCATATTGAGCCGCGTGACCTGGAGAATGCCGAGCACCCTGTCGTTCGGGTGGCAGAGCTTTATAACGCCCCCCTCTTTCGAGAAGCGCGATCTCGCGGAGACCAGGATGCCGAGGCCGGTGCTCGAGATCCATTTCACCTTTGAGAGATTGACCAGGAGATCGAGCTTCTTCTGTTTGGCGAGCTCGGTGACCATGGTGACGAGCTCCATGTTCTCCGCCCCGCCGTACATCTCGCCCGAGACGTCGAATATCGTTACTCCCTCAACCTCTCGACTTTTAATCTTCATCGTTTCATCCTTCTCCTCAAGATACTCTCAGATCTATTCCGTTTCACGCGAAGCTCGCTAACGCGCCTTCCTCATCCTTGTATACCTCGAACACTTCGGGGATGAGCCCGCATGTCTTGAGAACGGCTTCCACGCGATCGCTCACGCCGAAGAGCTTGAGCCCGGCTTCCTGACGCTTCGCCGAAGCGTAGGCGGCGATCAGTATCCCGGCTCCGAGGGAGTTCAGCCAACTGATCTTGGTCAGGTTCAAGATGAACTTCTTCTGGCCCTTGTCGAGGCTCTGCTTGATGAGCTCATGGACCTTGGCCGAAACCGGACCGCCGTCGATCTGGCCCTCGAGGTCGATAATCATCACACCAGCCTTATCGCGGGTTGTGATGTTCAACATCGCATTCTCCTCTCTCTTGCGTCTGAAATAGCGTAGAAACATTCCACGTACGCATTAATGTAAAAACTATCCGCTCCCGGAACAAATAGAAAATGCTCCAAGGTGGGCGAAATCGTATCACGGGGGCATGTTCCTGTCAAGCGATTGAAACGAGGCGGGCGGGCGGGAGGGCCAAAATACGTCCTGTCAATCTGTTACGCCCCGGACGCCGCATGTCAGAGATCTCTCCCTTTCCCCGAGTCGGTGATCTCGACGAGCGCCTCGGGATAGGGCTCGAAGTAGGTCTGCTGCTTCAGGTAATCGCTCCCGAAGCGCGCGAGCCACGAGTTCACGATCGCGATCGCCGCGCTGAGGGGAATCTTCCCGGCGCGGTATTTCTCGAGCGCCGCGAGGAAATGCGCCTTCTCGGGAGCGGCGAGCCCTTCCTTGAAATATCCGGCCGCGTGCATGAGCACGTTGATATTGGAAACGTACTTCGGCGGGTTCGCGAGCGCCGCGCGAAGGTGCGCCTCGTACTCGTCGAAGACCTCGTGCGCCGCCTTCAGCCCGGAATTGGCGACGATCTTTCCGAGAATTCTCATTTCCTTCTGACTGTACGACATGAGGAGGAGCTTGTTGCGCGCCTGGTAGTCGACGAGGTCCCGCATCGCGAGCCGCGCTCGGGCCGCGCGGAAGCGCGCGAGGGCGTAGAGGCTCGTGAGGAAGTGCTCCCTGATGCGGAAGTTCATGAGGCGCCCCTCGTCCTCGACCGGATGGCCGGGGAATTTCTCCGCGACCGCCCCGCCGAAGAAGCCCGAGCCCTTCCCGACGGCCGCTTCCTTCTCGACGCCGCGGAACACCTTCACGTCCCTGACCCCGCACGAGGGAGAGCGGCTCTTGAGAATGAAGCCGTCGACGATCGCGAGCGAATCGAGGAACGCCGCGGCGAAGCGCGTCATCCTGTCCGTCACGTCGTAGCACGTCGAAGGCTGGAGGAGCCTGAGACCGTACGGGCCCGAGACGACGCGGATCGGCTCGCGCGGCACGCCGCGCCCGATCTCCACCTCGGCGCAGACGGGAACGAAATC
>JAFNGP010000160.1 GCA_017885175.1 bacterium | reverse complement strand
GGGCGTTCAAGTACGGCGTGACGCGCCGGTACGTGCGATCGCTCACGTGGATCACCTCCGCAGGCGAAACGATTCCGGACGCGCCTCCGGAAGGGGCGAGCGCCGCTCTCATCGGAGCGGAGGGAACGCTCGGGGTCATCTATTCGGTCCGTCTCGGCGTGCTGCCGCTTCCCGATGCGTTTCGAACCGCCCTTCTCGAGGTGCCCCCGCGCGCGGGGGCGCTTGCGTTCGCCGGGTCGCTGCTCGGGGCGGGTCTCACCCCGAGCGTTCTGGAGTATCTCGACGCGAAAACGATGTGCGTCGTCGGCGAATACTGCCGTTTCGGGGGTCTCGGGAGGGATTCGAACTATCTGTTCGTGGAGATCGACGGCCCTGCCGAAGAAGTGGACGCCCAGCGGTCTCTTCTCGAGGAGCGCGCGGGGAAGACGGGGATTGTCATCAGACATGCGCGTAACGAAGCGGAGCGCGAGCTCCTCTGGAAAGTGCGCCGGTCTGTGAGCCCGAGCCTCGCGCGGCGCGGCGCGACGAAGGTGAACGAGGATGTGTCGCTCCCCCTCGGGGCTCTCGAGGAGGGTGTGCGCTTTATTCACGCCCTTGCCGCCGAGTTCGATCTTGATTGCTACATCTTCGGCCACGCGGGAGACGGGAACATGCACGTGAACATCATGACGGACAGGCGCCGGCGGGAGGAGATGGCGCGGGTCGCGACCTTCGTCGAAAAGCTCTTCGAGCGCGTCGTCGATCTCGGCGGGACTCTGAGCGGCGAGCACGGGATCGGGCTCACGAAGAGCCCGTACCTGCGGATGATTTTCACCCCCGAGGAAATGAATCTGGCGCGGGGGATCAAGAGAGAGATGGACCCCCGGGGGATATTGAATCCCGGGAAATACTTCATGGCGCGCGGGTGACGCCGGTAACACCCCGACTAGCGGGTGGCGGCGATGGGGCCCCCGCNNGACAGGACCCGCGTAACGAGCGAGCGGGCGCCCGCCGCGCCCGGAAACGGAGCACAATGTTCATCGATCGTGTGACGATATCGATCAAGGCCGGCAACGGCGGCGACGGCTGCGTCAGCTTCAGGCGCGAGAAGTACATTCCGCGCGGCGGGCCGGACGGCGGCATGGGAGGAAAGGGGGGCGACGTCATCGTGAAGGTCGATCCCGAGATGCGCACGCTCCTCGATCTCTATTACCGCAAAACCATCAAGGCGCAATCGGGGAAGCACGGGCAGGGGAANNCCGCCCGGCACCGTTCTCGAGGACGCCGATACGAAGCGGACTCTCGCCGACCTCGACGAGCCCGGCGCGGAGTACGTCGCGGCGCGCGGCGGAAAAGAGGGCAAGGGAAATTACCTGTTCCGCACGGCGAGGATCCAGGCGCCGCGCACGAGGACCATGGGGGAAGCCGGGGAGGAACGGCGGCTCACTCTCACGATGAAGCTGATCGCCGACGTGGGGCTCGTCGGTTTGCCGAACGCGGGCAAGTCGACGCTTCTCAGAAGCGTGAGCGACGCGCACCCGATCGTCGCTCCCTATCCGTTCTCGACGCTGGAACCGGTGCTCGGAATGGTGAAAATAGCGTCGGGCGCCTCGTTCTGCATGGTGGACATTCCCGGGCTCATCGAGGGCGCCCACACGGGGAAGGGGCTCGGAATCCAGTTCCTGAGGCATATCGAGCGATGCCGCGTCCTCATCTTCATCGTCGACGGGGCGGGGGAACTCGAGCCCGTGAAAGCGTACGAACAGCTCTACAACGAGCTCCGCTCGTACGGCGAGAAGCTCGTCGACAAACCGCGGCTCATCGCGCTCAACAAGACCGATCTTCTCCCGCCCCGCGCGCGCGCGCCGAAGTTCGACGTGCCTGGCGAACACATTTTCAGGATCTCGGCGCTCGAGAACAAGGGCCTCCGTCCGCTCCTCGCCGCGGCGTACCGTCTCGTCGTCAAGGACTCACGATAGCGCCCATAAAGAGGATGAGCCCCGTCTCCCGGTCGACGACGGCGAGGAAGAACGGTCTGTCCGCGATCATTTCGAACGGCGGCTCCTCCTCCATGACCGCGGTGACGCGCATCTCGACCGAGGTGACCGCGGCCGCCTCCGTTCCCTCTTCGTTCACCTCGACGAAAGTCTTGTGCCTGACCTGATGGATGTACGCGTTGGCGCCGGCGGCCTCGAACATCCGGGTGAAATCCGCGCGTTTTTCGTCGAAGGCGACCGCCATGCCGAGAGCGGAAAGGCTTTGGTTGAGGACGGCTTCATACTCGAGCCTGAACCGGGGAAGACCGACCGTTCCGGAGCGCGGCGCGAGATTTCCTATCCAGGCATTCAGCTTCTCGCCCGTGAGCCCCTCATGGAACCGTTCGAGGCTCGAACTATCGGCGGGGAGGAACACGTACATGCCGATCCGTCCGTCGCCATAAGGGAGCCGCGCCGCCTGGAAGCCGTCGCCCTCGAAGTAGTCGTATTTTCCCGTCCGTCTCATCAATGGACGCGGGCTCGTCGCGCCGCTGGCGAGATGGAATGGTTCCTCCCGGGTCAGATTCCTGTCGAACTCCTGCGTCCAGGTTCCCTTGAAATAGATCGCGTTGATGAGGAACAGAATCGCGTCCCCGTCGATTTGGTCGACGATTTTCATGATTTTCCGGTTCGTCTTCCCGGCGACCCAATCGTTGATCGCAGCCGCGGAGTCGAGGACACGGATATCCGCGCCGTAATAACGCTTGTTGCGTTGGAGAAAATCCTTCTTGAACGCGACATCCCGACGGGCCCACAGGGAGTTGGCGACGGAGAGCTTGACCGCCCGTATCGTATCGTTCATCCGGTCGATCAGCGTCGAGTCGGCCGTGTTCACCGCCTCGATGCCGATGCCGGAAAGCCCGAGCGCATTCGCCATGGCGTCGCGTGTTCCGCCGCCGGCGCCGTTCATCGTCATCGCGAGCGCGAAGCCGACGCTCGCGGGGGAGATGAAAACGTTCGCGCCCGGCTTTTCCTTGATGAGCTCCTTGTAGAGGTCGACGCCGAAGGAGGAATACGCGCTCGCGTCGACGGCGGTCCGGACCGGAGGGTTGGAGCCCGTCGCGCCGCACGAGGCGCATGCAAGAAACAGGGCGGAAACCGCCGAACTGGCGATCAGAAGTTCCGATAGCAGTCTCATATGAAACCTCCTTGCTCTACCGCGATGATACAGGCGGCGCGAACCCGGGGCAATCGATTTCGGCCGGCGATCGCCGGCCCGGCGGTTTTCCGTGGACGGGCGCCGGCGCGGTGCGGTATGGACTTGGAATCGCGCCGTCCGGCGGGAAGGCAATTCCGGACGGGCGGGAGGCGGAAGCGTTCAGGGAGGCGTCATGGCTGAAGCGCCGGGAGCGGACGTCCGGGAGATATTCGCGGAGGTCCCGGGAACCTACGAGCTCGTGAACCATATTATGACCTTCGGGCTCGATATGAACTGGCGGCGCCGCGCCGCCAATGAAGCGAGCTCGGTCGGGGGCTCGCGGTGGCTCGACGTCTGCACCGGCACCGGCGAGATGGCCGCGTGCCTCAGCCGCCGCGCCGGCCCCGGCACGACCGTTTTCGCCGCGGATTTCTCGCTCCCCATGCTGAGGAAGGCGCTCCAGAAACCGTTCGGCGGCCGCGTCGCTTTCGTCGCGGGCGCCGCGGGGGCGCTCCCGTTTTCCGACGGATCGTTCGATCTCGTCTCGATCTCTTTCGCGACGCGAAATATCAACGTGAGCCGCGGCGCGCTCGTCGCGACCTTTCGCGAATTCAACCGCATTCTCCGGCCGGGCGGGCTGTTCGTGAACCTCGAGACGAGCCGGCCTCCGTCGCGATTCATCAGAACGCTGCTGCATCTCTACGCGCGGAAATCCGTCAGGCCTCTCGGTTCATTTATCTCTGGCTCGCGGGCCGGATATTCGTATCTTTCTCGTACGCTCGTGGGATTCTACGGCGCCGAGGATCTCTCGTCGATCATCCGGGAAGCGGGCTTTTCGCAGGTGAGCTTCCGGCGCATGACGTGGGGAATTGCCGCCGTTCATCGGGCCGTGAAGTGAGCCTGTGCGCGGGGAGCGCGGGAGCGAAGGCGGGGCTCATGCGTGAGGCTTTTCGACGGGAGACCGGCGTGAACATGATCAGCGCCACAAACGTAACGAAATCCTTCAAGGACGTGAACGCGGTCCGCGGGGTGAGCCTCGAGTTCCGGAAGGGGCAGTACGTCGCGCTTCTCGGGCCGAACGGCGCGGGGAAAACGACTCTCGTCGAGATGATCGAAGGGATCCAGAAACCGGACGCGGGGGAAATCCGGATCCTCGGCAAGAGCTGGAGCTCCGACGAGAGATATCTCCGCCGCATCATGGGGCTCTCGCTCCAGGAGACGGCCTACATCGACAAGCTGACCGTCGAGGAGACCCTGAATCTCTTCGCGAGCTTCTTCGGGCTCGGGCGGAACGCAACGTCCCGGATTCTCGAGCTCGTCAATCTCGCCGACAAGCGCGCGAGCTACGTCATGAATCTCTCCCACGGGATGCGCCAGAAGCTCTCGATCGGCATCGCGCTCATCAACGAACCGGAGATCCTCATTCTCGACGAGCCGACGACCGGACTCGATCCGGTCGCGCGCCGCGAGATCTGGGATATTCTCCTGGATCTGAAAAAGAAGAACACCTCTCTGATTCTCACCACGCATTATATGGAAGAGGCCGAGCGTCTGTGCGACTACATCATCATNNGAGAGTCGCTCTCCGGGATCGCCGGAGCGATCGATCTCGTCTGGGAGGAAACGGGGATTCGGGGGCGTCTCCACGTGAACGATATCGTCACGTCGCTGCCGCGCTTTCTCGCCTTGGTCGAACGGGAGAATGTGTCCCTGCTGCAGCTCGAGTGCAGGAAGATGAATCTCGACGATCTCTTCATATCGCTCACGGGAAGGCATCTCCATGAATAGGCCGTTCTTCAACCTCGTCGCGCTTCAGTTCAAGGAGTTCTTCCGGGAGCCCGAGATCATCTTCTGGGCCTTTGTTCTGCCCATCGTCCTCTCATGGCTCCTCGGCGTGGCCATCGGCTCCGGCGGTGGAGCGGTGTCGGGTAAGGTCGCGGTCATCGAAAGCCCGGAGGCGCCGCGGGTCTTCTGGACCTCCTGGATCGCGCGCGCGCAGGAGCTCCCGGGGCGCGATCACGGCATCGGTTTCACGATCCTCTCGAGGGACGAGGCGATTCTCGCGCTCAAGAAAGGGGAGATATCTCTCTTCATCGAACGGGTCCCCGGGAGCGACGCGGTGCGCTACTTCTTCGACCCGCGGAGCGGCGAGGCGCAGATGACGTATCTCACGCTCGAGCGAACACTCGACGGCGCCCGGCCGGAAGCGAGGACGCCGGGCGAAACGGTGGCGCTCAAAATCCAGGGAACGCGCTACATCGATTTCCTCGTGCCGGGACTGCTCGCGATGGATATCATGAGCTCCGCGCTCTGGGGAATCGGGTGGGCGCTTATCGAGATCCGCATCAAGAAACTCCTGCGCCGCATGTCGGCGACGCCGATGCACAAGTCGATGTTTCTCGCCTCGCACTTCGTCACGCGCCTCATCGTGAACGCGCTCGAGTTTGTCGCGCTCTTTCTGTTCGTTTACTTTTATTTCGGCGTGCGGATCCAGGGAAGCGTACCGGCGCTCGTCGCGATATTCATCGCGGGAAACATGGCGTTCGCCGGGCTCGCGATTCTCATGTCGTCCCGAACGGCCAATCCTCGCGTCGGAAACGGTCTCATAAACGCGATCACGTTTCCCATGACGCTCCTTTCCGGGGTGTTCTTCAGCTACCACCATTTCCCCGAGTGGGCGATCCCGATCGTTCGGATGCTCCCGCTCACGATGCTCGCCGATTCGATGCGGAGCATTTTCAACGAAGGGGCGGGCTTCGCGCAGGTCGCTCTCCCCGCGTTCGTCCTCGCGGGTCTCGGCGCCCTCTTCTTCTTCGCGGGCATGAAGATCTACAAATGGTCCTGATCGGTCGCCGGACGCCGGGGCCGACGGCAGGCGCGCGAGGCGTGCCATGGGGCGCTGTCAGCGATTTCTCTTTCGCGCGGCTCCTCCAAGTGATAGTTTTCGATTCGAGGTGCGGTGGAGGATGGGCGGGGGTTTCTGCGGCGGATATTTTGCACAAACGGCAAGGAGGATCGATATGAAGCGTATGCTTTCCATTATGCTGGCGATTGTTCTCGTGGGCTGCTTCGCTTTTCCGGTTTTCGCGGAGGCTCAGAAGACGATTCAGCTTCCCGCGCCTCAGATGGACGGCGGGATGCCCCTCATGAAGGCGCTGAAGCTGCGCTGCACGATCAGGGAGTATTCCGCCGAAGCGCTTCCCCCGCAGGAGCTTTCGAACCTGCTCTGGGCCGCGTGCGGCGGCAATCGTTCCGAGAGCGGAAAGCGCACGGCGCCGACCGCGAGAAACATGCAGGAGATCGACGTCTATGTGGCGCTGGTCGACGGGCTCTATCTCTACGCCGCGAAGGCGCACGCCTTGAACCTGGTCCTCGCGCAGGACCTTCGCGAGGCGACCGGCAAGCAGCCGTTCGTGAAGGATGCGCCGGTGAATCTCGTTTTCGTCGCGGACTTCGCCAAGATGGGNNGACCGCGAGGCTCTCAAGACGGCCATGAATCTGAGAGCCGACCAGAATGTCGTTCTCGCGCAAACGGTCGGATATCCGAAGAAGTAGTTTCCCTTGAGCTCGAAGGACGAAAGGCAATCGGGCGAGCGCGGGTGCGAGACGTGCCCGCGCTCGTGCCGCGTCGATCGCGCGGCCGGAGCGGTCGGGTACTGCCGGTCGGGAAGCGCTCTCGAGATCGCTTCGATCTGTCTTCACCGCGGCGAGGAGCCCGCGATATCGGGCGAGCGCGGCATCTGCAACATCTTCTTCTCGCACTGCAACCTGCAATGCGTCTTCTGCCAGAATTTCCAGATCAGCAGGAACGACTCGCCGGCGCGGAACATGAGCCTCGACGAGACCGTTTCGATCGCGGCTCGCTTTCTCGACGAGGGGGCGACGTCGATCGGGTTCGTTTCTCCCTCGCATATGATTTCCCAGATGCGCTCGATCGTCGAGGCGCTCCGCGCGGGCGGATACCGTCCGATCGTCGTGATGAACACGAACGCGTACGACAGGGCCGGAACGATCGCGTCGCTCGAGGACGTCGTCGACGTCTATCTCCCCGATATGAAATATATGGATCATTCGCTCGCTCTCGAGCTTTCGGGGGCGTGGAACTATCCCGATGTCGCGCTCGCCGCGCTCCGGGAGATGCACCGGCAGAAAGGATCGAACCTCGCGCTCGGGGATGACGGCACCGCTTCATCGGGGCTCATTGTTCGCCATTTGATCATCCCGGGGCAGGTGGAGAACAGCAAGGCGGTGCTCAGGGCGATCGCGGAAGAGCTGTCTCCCTCGGTGCACGTTTCCCTCATGTCGCAGTATTATCCGGCGCCGGGGATCGCGGGGCATCCCTGGCTCGGCAGAACGATCACGCGCGGCGAGTACGACGAGGTGCTCGACGAGCTCGAGCGGCTCGGCTTTCACCGGGGATGGGTTCAGGAGCTGGAGAGCCAGGAAACCTACCGGCCCGATTTCACGAAACCGCATCCGTTCGAATGACGCCCGGCGCGATGCGCGCCGCGAGGCCGCGACCCGGATTCGCGGCGGCGGCCCGCAATCTAGCCGCGCGCCGCCATTCCGCACTCTAGCGCGCTTTTCTCCGAACGGCTTCCTTGATTCTCTGGACGTGTCCACGGCCGAGCGCCTTGACCTCGCAGCCGAGCTCGAAATAGCGGCGGATGCTCTCGTCGGAGAGTATGCCGAAGCAATCGATCACGGCGACCGGACCTCCCGCTTTCTTCACGACCCAGGACGGGTCGAGCTTCAGATACGGATCGTGCGGCACCGCGAAGATGATCGCCTCGACCCCTTTGAGCGTCCCGCCGAGGTCCTTGGCCACCCTGATCTTCTTGAGGTCGTCCTGGTTGCGGAAAAAACGGCTCCATGAATAGCCGGGGGAGGGGTAGCTATCCTGAATTTCGAGCTCGTACCAATGCTCGACGTAGGGGTCGTGCACGCGCATGAAGGCGCCCATCTCGGCGAGCTTGCGCACGACCAGCTCGGACCCGCTGTAGCGCGTGTCTCCGACGTCCTGCCGGTAGCTCGCGCCGCAGATGAGCACCTCGGCCCCCGCGATGTAGCGCCCCATGTTCCGGAGAGCGTCGCGGACGAGCTCGGCGACGTGCAGGCCGCGCGTGT
>JAFNGP010000159.1 GCA_017885175.1 bacterium | reverse complement strand
GTGCTCTCGTGGTACGAGCAGAAGGCGGTCGCCGTGCTGCTGACGCTCCTCTATCTCGGGGTGAAGAATATTAGGATCGGACCGAGCCTCCCGGCCTTCGTGACGCCGCCCGTGCTCGGCATTCTCGCCGATCAATTCGGCATCAAGCCGGTCACGACGCCCGAAGCGGACCTCAAGGCGATGCTCGGCTGAGGCCGCCGCCCTCGTCGGCCGCCGGCGCGCTTCCTATCGGATTCTCGGCGCGAATTTCTGAACGCGCCGGTTCCGCGCGTCGACGACGTAGACATTGCCGCCGGCGTCTACCGCCACACCCTCGGGATGGTCGAATTGCCCCTCGCCGGTCCCGCGGACCCCGAGCTTCGTTACGAAGGCTCCGTCCGCGGTGAATTGCACGAAGCGATCGTTCCCGAGATCGGCCGCGAAGATCGCGCCGCCGGCCGCGGCCGTCACGTCGATGGCGCAGTCGAACCGGTCGTCCCCCTGCCCGTATTCGCCCCACGCCGCGAGCGGCGCGCCTTCGGCCGAGAATCGCTGAATCCTGTGGTTCTGGCAATCGGCGACGAGAACGCTCCCGTCCACGGGGCTCACCGCGACGCCCATCGGGCCGTTGAATTGCCCCGGTCCGGCGCCGTACTCTCCCCACGCCCCGATAAAATCTCCTGCCGTCGAGAATTTTTGAACGCGGTTGTTGCCGCCGTCGGCGACGTAGACGGCTCCGCCGGACGCGGCGACGCCGACGGGAGACCGGAACTGGCCGTCCCCCGTTCCCTCGCTTCCCCACTTCAGGATGAAGGAGCCGCCCGGCGAGAATTTCTGAACACGGCTGTTGCCGTTGTCGACGACGTAGACATTTCCGTCTTCGTCGACCGCTATCTTTTCGGGAGAATCGAACTGCCCGTCTCCGATCCCGGGCCCGCCCCACCGGAGCAGAAACGCGCCGTCCGCGGTGAACTTCTGCACGTCGTTGTTCCAGCTGTCGGTGACGTACACGTCCCCCGCGGCGTCCACCGCGATCCCTTTCGGATACGAGAATACGCCGTCGCCGATCGTCGCCTCGTTCCCCCATTGCCGCGCGAAGATATAGGAATCGGTGCGGAAGGGCCCCCAGGCGAGCGTCGCGTCGAAGCAGCGGAGAGGCTTCGAGTCGTACGGCGCCGTTCTGAAGTCGAGAGCGCCGCGGTCGAACTTCGCGGCACCGTCATACGAAGCGAATACCTCCCATGCAAGAACGGGGAGTCCCTCCTCGTTCCGCTCGACGAGCCCGAGGGCCGGTCCGAACGCGAGATCGGCGCAGGGAAGCCCGAAGAACTCGACCGTGATTCTCGGCTCGATCGTAAGGACTATCCGGGCGTTCTCCCGGCCGTCGTAACGAAACGGCCGCAGCGCGAACGAAGGCGAAGCCGTAAACGTTTGCGACCAAACCCCGCGCTCAAGCTGCATGCCGAATTGCACGGGCCCGGCGATCTCGAGTCCCAGCTCGCTCGCGAAGGCCGAATCGGAAGAGACGTCGAAGCCGGCGACGAAGCTCATCGTCACGACCTCGACGACCGGAACGGAGCCGATGTGCCGGACGGCCGCCTTTCGCACCGTGGCGATCGGCGCCTTGCGGGAATTACGGATCCGTCCCGAGGCCTCGATCCTCGCGTCGAAACCGAGACGCAGATCCCCCTCCACGTTCACCCGGAACCGGTGGAGCTTGTAATCGGCGACGCGCATGGACAGATCGATCGCGGGCGCGAACTCGATGCGCCCGCTCGTGATCGTCACCGAGGAGGCGACACCGCCCGAATCGCCCGCGAACAGGACGATATTCGATAGATTCAGACCGCCGTCCGAAATGGACACCCCTCGCGCGGCCGCGACGAGCCCGCCCCGATCAGTGGCGCCGCGGGCGGCCTTCCCGCTTCCGGATAAACCGATCGTGGTCGTCGCGTCGAGTATCCCGTCGAGCACCGCGTCCGCCAGAGACGCGGGCGTCGTGCGGACAAGAAGCCGGTTCCCGTCGGCGAGGACCGATCGCACTCTCCGGATGTATCCCCCGCGGTCCGTCCCGACGATGACCGCGCCCGGCGGTATCACAACCGTCCTGCCCAGCACGTCGTACGCGAGAAGAGTATCGTTGGCATCGACGAGCGAAAGGCCGACCTTATCGTCGACGACGAACACGTCGCCGGCGATCTCCGCGGCCGAACCTTTGCCCCGCGGTTCCGTCGGCGTGTCCGCGCCGCAGCCGGCGATCGCGGCGCATCCGGCGGCGAGCGCGAAAAGAAACGTTATTCTCCGCCGTGCGTTCATTGCGGTATCAGGATGCCCCATTCGTCGAACACGACCGCGACGACGCTGTCGACGGCGCTCCGCCTGAAGAACCACAGCGGAAATCCGAAGTGAAAGCTCGCCGCCGCGACGCCCGTTCCGGCCGAAACCTCGGGAACGACATGCTCGTATTTCGTCACCCACAGCGCGACGGCGGCGTCGTTCAGCGGCGAGAATTCGCTCTTCGCCCGCATCGAATAGATCGGGTGGAAACAAAACTGCGACCGGACGGCGGTTCGCTCCATCCAGTACCCCGGATCGTAAACCTCCGCGAAGGTGAAGCCCCCCGGCCCGAGCGAGTCCTCGGGATTGAAATACCTCCCCGGCTTCGTGACCTCCGTCCAGAGATCGATGCGCGGCGGAAATCCCGGATGCGCGGCGGTGAGCGGGTCCGAATCGTCGCGCAGCATATACGACATGCAATCGAAGTGGCTCTTGATCCTCTCCGGCATTCCGCCGCCGGTTCGAAAGATGCCGTCGATCTTGTCGAGCATCGTCACGCAGTAATCGCGATACGGCATGCTGCGCACGCCGCTCCGGTCGCCGTTGCAATCGCTCCGGTTGCCCGCGATCTCGCACGCGAGATTCATCGGAAACGACTGCGCCGCCTGGGGCAGCGCCGCGGCGAGCCCCCCGCCCCTCTGCCCCTGCCCGAGCGTCCAGAGATGTCCGCCCTTCAGGAGAAACATGGGGAGATAATTCACGGGGTGCTTGCCCGTTTTTCCCACCTGACTTTCGGGCGTAAACAGGATCATCTTGCTCCAGGCGTTGTTCTCGGAAGAATAGGTCCAGATGATGTTCCGGTATCTCCCGATGAGATCGAGCGCGGGCGCCTTGAGCTGGTTCTCGACGGCGTCGTAGACGTCCCTCGCTGGATCGAATCCCGCCGCGCGCGAGCAGATGCGGAGCCAGAACTGGTCGTGGACCGGTTCCGACGGATTCGAATAGTCGCTCGGCTGAACGTTCGTCGAATAGTAATCGTCGACGAAGAGCAGGGAGCGGTCCATCGGAAACGGCACGACGTTCACCGTGACGCGCGCGAGCGTCCGATTGCCGGCGATATCCTTCGCCTCGACGAAGAGCGTNNTCCCACGCGTACCGGCACCCGGCGATCGCTCCCCCGTAGTCGCTCACGTCCGCGCGCCACGTGAAGCGCAGCGGAACGCCGGGCGGGAGATCCCTTCGCTCGGGATTGAAGTTCGTGCCGAGGAACCGGAAACCGATGAGATACTCGTCGTAGAGTATGAGCAGCGGCACCGCCGATGCCCTGATCTTGAACCTGCGGGCGTTCGTGCGGACATTGAAGGTATCCGCGGTCCTTCCCTCTGCGTCCCGCGCCTGCACGGCGAATATATATTCCATCCCGGACAAGAGAACCTCGTCGTCGCCGAGAACGGTCGTCCTGCCGGAATCGCCGGGAGCGTCGAACGGCATCCACCGCGACCACGCGCTCTCGTAGCGCTGCGGGTTCGCATTCAAATCCCTGATAATGTCGAAGCCGGGATTGTAATTTCCGGCGGGGTCGACGACGCGGCTCCAGAGATAACGGATGTCGGCGACCGCCGCGCCTTCGCCGGCGTGCCAGCCGAAGGCGGTCACCTTCGCGTACTGCGGCTGGATCGCGGCGGGAGGCGGTTGGTCGATGATGACGGCGGGAGGAAAAGGTTCCGGGGAATCAGGCTTGTGTGGCGCGACGGAATCCTCCCCGCAACCGATGAATGCGAGAACGACGCAGCCCGCCAAGAGAAGGATGTTTCCCGCGCCTCTCATCAGATAATTATAAGCCCGCTGTCAATCGGATGGGGACTATCGCAGGAGCACCATCTTCCTCGAGATCGTCTCCTTGCCCGCGACGAGGCGGTACACGTAGATGCCCGAGGCCGCGGCTCGACCGTTCGCGTCACGGCCGTTCCATTCGACGTTGTGCGCGCCGGCGCTCTTCCGTGCGCCGTCGAGGAGCCGCGCGACGAGACGCCCGCTCACGTCGTGTACCTCGAGCCGCACGGCGCATTCGACAGGCAGCGTGAACGAGATCGTCGTCGAAGGATTGAACGGGTTCGGGCGGTTCTGATGAAGCGCGAGGAGCTCGGCGGGCGTCCTGATCTCCTCCGATATGAAGAGAAGCCTGCTCGTGCCGTCGCTCGTGTACTCGACTTTGTAGACGTACCTCTTTCCCGGTTCGACCCGGGAGTCCGCATAGGCGAAGCGCAGCCCGTCGCGCGCGAGACCGCTCATGTCGAGGGGAACGAAATCGGCTCCGCCCTCCGATCGCGA
>JAFNGP010000158.1 GCA_017885175.1 bacterium | reverse complement strand
CCCAACATGCACGGCGTCGACTGGCCGGCGATGAAGGCCCGTTACGCGCCGCTCGTGAAGAGCGTGGCGCACCGCGAGGATCTGAACTACATCATCGGCGAGCTCATCGGCGAGCTCAACGCCGGGCACACGTACATCGGCGGCGGCGATCAGCCGTCGTTCAGCCGTGTCAACGTCGGTCTCCTCGGCTGCGACTACGAGGTCGACAGGGCCTCGGGGCGCTACCGGATCTCGAAGATATTCGCCGGCCGCAACTGGGAGAAGAAGTGCACGGCTCCCCTCACGCAGCCCGGCATCGGCGTGAAGGAAGGGGATTATCTCATCGCCGTGAACGGCGCCGACCTCAAGCACCCGACCTCGCCCTACGCGCTCTTCGAGAGCACGGCCGGTAAGCAGGTCGCGATCAAGGTCGCCAAGGACGCCTCCGGCAAGGACGCCAAGGACTACACGGTCGAGCCGGTCTCGAGCGAATACTGGCTCCGCTATAACGACTGGGTCGAAAGCAACCGCAAGAAGGTCTCCGACGCGACGGGCGGTAAGGTCGGCTACATACACGTACCGAACACATCAATCAACGGATTCAACGAGTTCATCCGGGCCTTCTACCCGCAATTCAACAAGGAAGGGCTCATCATCGACGCGCGCTACAACAGCGGCGGCAACGTTCCGAATCCCATGATCGAGAGGCTCTCGCGCCAGGTCCTGAACATGTGGGGCCGCAGGGAAGGCAAGAGCTGGGTGACCCCGTCCGCGGCGCCGAACGGCCACATGGTGTGCCTCATCAACGGCTACGCCGGCTCGGGCGGAGACGCATTCCCCTACTATTTCCGCGCGGAGGGTCTCGGGCCGCTCATCGGAACGACGACCTGGGGCGGTCTCATAGGCTACAGCCGCGGCATCACACTCATGGACGGCGGTTTCATCTCGATGCCCGATTTCGGCTTCATCAGCCTCAAGGGCGAGTGGGACGTCGAGCGGATCGGCGTGAAGCCCGACATCGAGGTCGACAACCTTCCCGAGGAGGCCGCCAAGGGGCGCGACCAGCAGCTCGAGAAGGGGATCGAGGTTTTGATGGAGAAGATACGGCAGAATCCGCCGAAGCTTCCGGCGAAGCCGCCGTATCCGATCAAGAAATAGGCGCCGCAATTCGTTGAACGATACGCGCGGCTCGCCCGCGCGGCGACGCGATCGCGAAAAAGGCCCCTCCCGCACGGAGGGGCCTTTTCATTTTTCTTCCCTTATCGCCCGGCGAGCTTCGCCGCGATCGTCGCCGCGAACCTTCCCTGGTAGCGCGCGATCGCAAGCTCGTTCTCGGAGGGAAACCTGCTTCCACCCGGCCCCGCGATCGTCGAGGCGCCGTAGGGCGTGCCTCCGCTCATCTCGCCGGCCTCTGAAAGCCGTTTTTCCGAATACGGGCAGCCTACGACAACCATCCCGTGATGGAGCAGCGTCGTGTGGAAGCTCAGAATCGTCGATTCCTGGCCGCCATGCTGGGTCGATGACGAGGTGAATACGCTCCCGACCTTGCCGACAAGCGCGCCCTTCGACCAGAGCTGACCGGTCCTGTCGAGGAAGGTCCGCATCTGGGCGGTCATCATTCCGAAACGCGTCGGCGTGCCGAAGAAAATGCAATCGGCCTCGGCGAGCTGCGGCATGTCGGCCGCCGGAACGTGCGCGAAGCCCTTCTTCGCCTCGGTCGCTCCCATCTTCGCCACTATTTCGGCGGGGAGAGTCTCGGGCACCTGATAGAGAGATACTTCCGCGCCCTTCACCTCGCGCGCGCCCTCGGCGACGGCCTCCGCCATCCGGTAGACATGACCGTACAGGCTGTAGAATACGACATTTACCTTCATCGTCGGCCTCCTTTTTCGATCTTACGAATGCGCGCCGAATCTAGTATAATTGAGATACTATCATAGATACTCCGCCGCGGAAGCCGGAATTGAAAAGGAGGACATCTTGAAGCTCCTGCAACATATTTTCGTCGCGTTCCTCTCCCTGTCTTTTCTGGCTGGCTCCCTCCATGCGGAAGGCGCCAAGCTCAACACATCGTTGAAATTCCTGCGGCACGCGAGGGCCGCGGGGCTCGCGAAAGCCGACGGCCGGAGACCCGCGCTCGCCGCGGCGCTGGCCGAAAAGATCACCGTCACCGCAAAATTCGATCATGTCCTCTCGGAGGCGGAGATCGCATCCTTCGAGCGGCAGGGAGCCGATTTCTTTCGCGTCGACGGCGCGGTCGCCCACACGGGACCGGTGTATGCGGTCAGCATCCCCTGGGACGCGGTCGACGCCGTCGCGGCGCGCGGCGACGTCCTGAAGCTCGACGCGGCTTGGAGGCCCGCCGTGTTCCCCGTTCTCGACGTGAGCGCGCACGAGATCGAAGCGGATTCGGTATGGCGCGAACTCGATCCCCTCGGGCTCCCGCTCACCGGCAAGGGAATGCGCATCTCCGATTTCGATACGGGCATCGACGTATTCCATCCTTCATTCTTCTACGCCGACGGCGACACCTTCAGCTGGATCGACACCGACATGGACTTGACATTCACGCCCGGATACGACTGCGTGGATCTCAACAGGAACGGCGTCGCCGACGCGAACGAGGCGCTCGCATACTTCGACGGGTTGATCTATGATCCCGCGCTCGTCTGGGGCAGGGGCTATCCGAGCAACTCGGGCAACGGATATCAGGCCTACTGGGACTGGCTCTATAACGACGCCAATCGCAACTGGGTGCGCAACTACGGCCCGGCCGCCGGGTACACGGAGAGCACTCCCTCATTCGGCGAGCAGGTGTTCGTGGCGTTGGACGACAACCGGAACGGACTGCTCGACATCGGCGAGAAGGTCGTCGCGCTCAAGACATCGAAGATCTACGCGACGATGACGGGCGGCGCGGTCGAGCGGCGGCGCGGCGTCGATCTCATCCAGAGCGAGGCCGACGCGAACGGGCACGGCACCGCTGTCGCCGGCATCCTCTCCGGGGGAACGGTCGGCCGCCACATCTTCACGGGGATCGCCCCCGACGCGGAGATCCTCATGGGATACTTTTTCT
>JAFNGP010000157.1:6123-10482 GCA_017885175.1 bacterium | reverse complement strand
ATCGACCTCGACAAGTACTACAAGGGCAAGGATCCGGTCGAGATCGCGAAGGTCTTCTTCGCGGGGATCGGCATGAACGCCGACGACATTCTCGCGCGGAGCGATCTCTACGAGAAGACGGGCAAGAATCCCCACGCCTTCTGCACCGACATCGATCGCGGGAACGACATCCGGATTCTCGCGAACATGAAGGACAACGGCTACTGGATGGAGACGATCCTCCACGAGCTCGGCCACGGGGTGTACGACAAGAACCTCGACATGAATCTCCCGTTCCTGCTGAGGACGTACCCGCACCTCTGCGTGACGGAGGCCTCGGCCGAGTACTTCGGGCGCCTCTCGCATAATCCCGCGTGGATGAAGGCGGCGCNNCGGCCTCGACGACAAGGAACTCGAAAAGGTCGCCCCCGTCCTCACGGAATCGCTTCGCATGAAGCAGCTCATCTTCGCGCGCTGGTGCCAGGTGATGTTCCACTTCGAGCGGGGGCTCTACAAGGATCCCGACCAGGATCTCAACAAGCTCTGGTGGGATCTCGTCGAGCGGTACCAGTTCGTGAAGCGCCCCGAGGGGCGGAACGCTCCCGACTGGGCGACGAAGATACATATCGTCATGAGCCCGGTGTACTATCACAACTACCTGCTCGGAGAGCTCATCGCCTCCCAGCTGCAGCACCACATCAACGCGCAGGTGCTCGGCGACGCGGCCGGCGCGGCCGGAATCTACGGCAACCCCGCGGTCGGCGCGTATCTCAGGGACTCGCTGTACGCGAAGGGCGACGCCGTGCCGTGGAACAAGCTCGTCGAGGCCGCGACCGGGGAGCCGCTCACGGCGCGTTACTTCGCCGAGCAGTTCGTGAAGGCCGCCAATTGATCTGGCTCGTGCCGGCGGCCCTCTGTTCGATCTCGATCGCCCTCATCCTCAAGGTGAACGAGGGGAGGGGCGGAAGCCGCATTCTGATCGCCGGGGCGAACTACCTGGTCGCCTCGGCGATCTCTTTTCTCATGCTCGGCGGACGCGTCGCGTGTCCGGGAACCGCGACCCTCGCGCTCGGGCTCGCGGCCGGCGTCATCTACGTGCTCGGATTTCTCCTTCTCATGGCCGGAATCGCGCGGCTGCCGCTCGCCGTCCCGGTCACGATCGCGCGGCTGTCGGTCGCGTTGCCGGTGATCGTCGCCGTGCTGTTCTGGGCCGAGAAGCCCGGAATCTTCCAGTGGCTCGGATTGTTCCTCGGTCTCCTCGCCGTTCTGATTTTCGGCAAGAGCTTCTCCGGCCCGGGGCGCGTCCGCGATGGAGGGGGGCGCGCCGCGCTGCTCGTCCCCGCGCTTTTCGTCGTGCTGGGGCTCGGCGACGTCGCGCTCAAGGCGTTCCGGGAAACCGCGCCGGACCTCGACCGTCTCGCGTTCACGTGGATACTCTTCACGGCGGCGGCGGTTCTCACGTGGATTCTCATCGGCGTGCGGCGCGTTCGCTTCGACGCGCGGACCTTCGCGCTCGGGCTTCTCCTCGGCGTCCCGAATCTATTCAGCACCGTGTTCACGCTGCTCGCGCTTCGCGGCGTTCCCGCCTCGATCGCGTTTCCCTTCATCAACCTCACGGTCATCGTGGGCTCCACGCTCGCCGGATATATTCTCTGGAAAGAGCGTCTGCGGGGGATGAGCGTCGCCGGGCTTATCCTCGCGGGCTCGGCGATTCTGCTCCTCGCGCTCCGCTGAGCGCCCTTCGGCTCGTTTCGCGACCGCCCCGTTATTTTCTCGAAAAAATCCTTGCGCTCCTTTCGCGTCTCCGTTACGATTCTCTGAACGTACGGCCTTTTAATCTGGCCCGGGAGGCCAGGAAAGGAAGACCAGTGAATTCCCACCCATCCTCTCCGGCCGGGTGGATTTTTTTCGCCCGCCCCCGTCGCAGCGAGGAGGTTCATCGTTGAAGATCCAGAGAAAATCGATCGTCATGGACGCCATGCAGATCCACCGCACGATCATGCGCATCGCGCACGAGATCGTGGAGCGGAACAAGGGCGTCGAGAACCTGATCCTCGTCGGCATCCAGAAACGCGGCGTGCCGCTCGCGGAACGCCTCGTCGTCGCCATCGAGCAATTCGAGGGAGTGCGCGTCCCCGTCGGGGCGATCGACATCACGCTCTACCGCGACGATCTGCAGATGATCAGCCAGGTCCCCATCGTCGGCGAAACGGCGATCAAGAACGACATCACCGGCCGCGTCATCATTCTCGTCGACGACGTGCTGTTCACGGGGAGAACGGTGCGCGCCGCGCTCGACGAGCTCATCGACTTCGGGCGGCCGAGCGCGATCCAGCTCGCCGTGCTCGTCGACCGCGGACACCGCGAGTTCCCGATACGCGCCGACTTCGTCGGCAAGAACGTTCCCACCTCGCCGAACGAAACGGTCGAAGTGCTTCTCACGGAGATCGACGGCGAGGAACAGGTAGTGCTGGGGGAGGTAGTGGAGGAGAAGGAACAAACGTCACCCGAACGGAAAGGAGTTGATATGCCCGCGAAAGCGAAAAAGAAAACCGCCAAGAAAACCGTATGCGCACCGAAGGCGAAGAAGACGAANNAAGGGCTGCGGAAAGAAGAAATAGCGGCCCGTTAATCCGGGAGGCGGGGAGACGGGGCGTCTTCAGGGGTCCCGTTTCCCCGGACCCGGCCTGCGCAGGTTTCAGGAAGGGGGAAGCTCACCGTGCCGTTTAACAGAAAGCACCTTCTCGGTCTCGAGGACCTCGCCGCCGAGGAGATCACGACGATCCTCGATACGGCCGATACGTTCAAGGAGATCTCCGAGCGGCCGATCAAGAAGGTTCCCGCGCTTCGGGGGAAGACGATCGCGAACGTCTTCTACGAGAACAGCACGCGGACGCGGATCAGCTTCGAGCTCGCCGAGAAGCGTCTGAGCGCCGATACGGTGAGCTTCTCGAAGACCGGTTCGTCCGTTTCTAAGGGGGAGACGCTCCGCGACACCGTCGAGAACATCCGCGCGATGAAGGTCGACATGGTCGTCATGCGGCACGGTTCGTCGGGAGCCCACCGGTTCCTCGCGAATTTTCTCGACGCCTCCATCGTCAACGCGGGGGACGGTCAGCACGAGCATCCGACGCAGGGGCTCCTCGACATGATGACGATGCGCCAGCACCTTGGGCACCTCGAGGGCAAAAACGTGACGATCGTCGGCGACATCATGCACAGCCGCGTGGCCCGGTCGAACATCTGGGGGCTCACGAAGGTGGGCGCGAAGGTCACCGTGTGCGGGCCGTCGACGATGATGCCCGCCGAGATCGAGAGGCTCGGGGAGGGGGGCGTGACGATCGAGTACGACATCCGCAAGGCGATCGCCGGAGCGGACGCCATCAACATCCTCAGAATCCAGCTCGAGCGCCAGAAGGCGCGGCTGTTTCCGAGCATGCGCGAGTACTTCGAGGTGTTCGGCGTGACGCCGGAAGTGCTCGAATCGGCCCCGGAGCATTGCATCGTCATGCATCCCGGTCCGATGAACCGGGGGGTAGAGATCGCCCAGGAGGTCGCCGACGGCGACCGCGCGGTCATCCTTGAACAGGTGACGAACGGCGTCGCCGTGCGCATGGCGGTTCTTTTCCTCGTCGCGGGCGGGAGCTTCGACTCGGGAACGCCCGAATAGCGGCAGGCTTTTGCATAGAGGAGAATCAATGATCGACTGGAAGGACAAACGGGAATTCTGGATCGCGGGCGCGAAGATCGCCGACCCCGAGGCGGAGCGGCTCCGTGTCGGCTCGGTGTGCGTGCAAAAGGGGAGGATCTCCGAGATCGTCTGGCAGAAGCGCGTCGAGACGGATCTTCCCGTTCTCGACGCCGAGCGGTTCGTCCTTGCGCCCGGATTCGTCGATCTCCACGCGCACCTGCGCGAACCGGGATACGAGGAGAAGGAAACGATCGAGACCGGATCGGCCGCGGCCGCCGCGGGCGGCTACACGAGCGTCGTCTGCATGGCGAACACGAATCCCGCGATCGACGATCCGAGCGTCGTCGAATATATCTCCGGCCGCGCGCTGCAGATCGGGCGATGCCGCGTGTATGTCGCGGGCGCGCTTACGAAGGGGCGCCTCGGGGAGATCATCAACGAATATTACCATCTCAAGCGCGCGGGCGTCGTCGCGNNCACGCGCTTCCCGTCATATCCCATTGCGAGGACGCGTTTCTCGCGAACGCGTCCCAGATGAACGAGGGCTACACCTCGACGCGTCTCGGGCTCAAGGGCGCGCCCGCGGCAGCGGAGGAGATAGCGGTCTCGCGCGATTGCATGCTCGCCCAGCTCACCGGCGCGCGGCTCCACGTCGCGCACGTCTCGACGGCGGGCGCCGTCGAGCTCGT
>JAFNGP010000157.1:0-6108 GCA_017885175.1 bacterium | reverse complement strand
CGTCTCCTCGACGGGTACGACACGAATCTCAAGGTGAATCCGCCGCTCAGGGGCGTCAAGGACGTCGAGGCTCTGCGCGCGGGTCTTATCGACGGCACCATCGACTGTATCGCCACCGATCACGCGCCCCACAGCGAGATCGACAAGGACGTCGAATTCGACGAGGCGCCCGCCGGCATGATCGGCCTCGAGACGGCCTTCGCCCAGCTTCATACGGAGCTCGTCGCGAAGGGCGTCATCGACCTTCTCGATCTCGTGAAGCTCCTGACCGTCAAGCCCGCGGCGGCGCTCTCGCTCCCCGGAGGCCGCATCGCCAGGGAAGCGCCGGCCGACCTCGTTCTTTTCGATCCGGCCGAGGAATGGACGTTCGAGAAACGCCTCATCCGCTCGAGATCGAAGAACACGCCGCTTGTCGGGGCCCGGTTCACCGGGAGGGTCCAGGGGGTGTTCCTCGAGGGGAAGTGGCAGAGCGCGGTTTGAAAGGAATGCCGCAATGAGCCTTCGCACGACCGGGATCGCCCGCGCGCTTGCCGTCGCCGCGCTCGTCGCCGCGGCGTCGACGCAGTCGTGCGCGTACTTCAATACGCTCTACAACGCGCGCCGGGTCTATCGCGAAGCCGAGAAGGCGGGCGTGGACGAATCAGCCGCCCGCCAGCAACGCGAAAAATACAAAGAGGTCGTGAAGAAATGCGCGCAGATGATCCAGTATTATCCGAAAAGCCGCTGGGTCGACGACGCGATGTTCCTCATGGGAACCGCGCTCGTCAGGCAGGAGGAGTACGACAAGGCGATACGGACATTTCAGGAGATTCTGGCGAATTTTCCGAAAAGCGATTATGCGCCGCGGTCGATCTACTGGCTCGCGCTCGCCTATCACCTGAAGCAGGACGACGCCCAGGCGCTCGCGTACGCCGAGCGGTTTCTCAAGGAATATCCGCGACACGATCTGCGCTTCGACGCGCTGTTCCTCGGCGGGGACATCAAGCGCGCGCTGGAGGATTACGAGGGGGCGCTCGATTATTACGGTGTCGTCGCGACTGAAGCGAAGAAGAAGGAGATCGTCGACGAGTCGCGGCTCAAGAGCGCCGAGCTCTTCTACGGGCGCGGAGAATGGGAGAAAGCGGCGGCGAGCTATCGAAAGGTGCTCCGAAAGGGAATCCCGTGGGAGCAGCGATACGCGATATCGCTCGCTCTCGGCGAATGTCTCGCGAAGACCGGGGAATGCGTCGAGGCCCTCGCCCTCTTCGACGGACTTCTCGTGAAGGCGACGGCGACCCTCGAAATACCGCCGCTGCTCCTCGGGCGGGCGGCGAGCTACGCGTGCATGGATTCCCTGCCCCGGGCGCTCGCCGGGTACGTCGATGTCGGCGCGAAGTACCCGAAATCGATCTATTCGGCCGAAGCGTACTATCGCATCGGCATAATCTACCAGGAACGACTCGATTCGCTGAAGCTCGCGGCGGACGCATTCGCCAAGGTCGGAAGCGAGTACGCGAATTCCGAGTTCGCCCCCGTGTCCCTCGAAAGAAGCGGCAGCATAAAGCGCCTTCTCGATCTGCAGAAGTCCGCCGGCACGGGGGAGAGCGCGGAGCAGGCGGCGGAGAAGCGTTTCATGGCCGCCGAGATCCAGCTGACGCGGCTCGAAGACATCCCGATGGCGCTCGCGGGGTACGCGGCGGTTCTCGACAGTTTTCCCGAGACGCCCGTCGCGCCGAAGGCGGCCTACGCGATCGCGTGGATCCGCCAGAACAGACTCCGCGAGAAGGAGGCGGCGATCGAGCGGTACCGCGCGCTCATCGAGCGCTATCCCCGGTCGTACCAGGCGAAGGGAGCCCTGTACCAGCTGGGCCTCGCCGGCGCCGATTCCCTCAGAGCGTATCTGCAGGCCTACCGGGATTCGGCGCTCGCCGATACGACCGCGGCGCCCGGTCCGGCGCCGGCCGTTCCGGCGGCCCCCGATACCCTGGGGGGCGCGAACGCGACGCCGGGGGCGTTGCCCGCGCCTGCCGATACGCTGAATCCGGCGAAGAGGGGAGGCGCCGGATGATCTCGAGCGGCCGGGGCTGCTTCACCGCCATCCTCAAGAGGAAGGCGCAGCTTTCCCCCTCATGCTCCCTTCTCGTCATCGAACGGCCCGACGGATTTCCCGACGCGCGTCCCGGCCAATTCGTCTCGATACGCGTGTCCGATTCTCCGGTCCCGCTCCTGCGACGTCCGTACAGCATCATGGATCTCACGCCGAAATCGCTTTCCCTTCTGGTCAAGGCGGTCGGACGCGGCTCGGCGGAGATCGCCGCGCGAAAACCGGGGGACGCAATCGATCTCATGGGCCCGCTCGGCGGCGCCGCCTTTCCCGAGCCGGAAGGGAAAGCGGCGATCTTCGTCGCGGGAGGAACGGGACTTGCGCCTCTTCTCTTCGCCGCCCGCTCGTGGCGCCGAAAACGCCTTCGCGTGAAGACGCATATTTTCTATGGAGCCGGAAGCCGCGGCGAGCTGCTCCGCGATCTCGTGAACAGGGAATTCTCCGAGTGCAGGTTCGCCACCCTCGACGGCTCGTCGGGGTTCCGCGGCGACGTCGTGGCCCTGTGCCGCGAGCTCGCGCTCAAGAAGCGGCTTCCCGCCGGGACGCTCTATTCGTGCGGACCGCGGGGCATGGTCAGGGCTCTCGTCGGAGCGACCCGCGGTTTGTTCCGGGCGCATTATACGTCGCTCGAATCGATCATGGCGTGCGGCGTCGGCGCGTGCCGCGGCTGCGCGGTGCCCGTCAAGGGCGCGGGCGCGACGGCGCTCAGGACCGTGTGCGGCGACGGGACGGTTTTCAGGGCGGAGGACATCGCCTGGGAGGAGTGGGAGGAATGAAGGGAAGGGGCGTGAAGCTCTCGATCGGCTCCACCGTCTTCAGGAACCGCGTCTTTCTCGCGTCGGGTCCGGCCGGATACGGCACGGAATACGCCGACTTCATCAGGCTCGACCGGCTCGGCGGCGTCGTCACGAAGACGATAACGCTTCGTCCGAGAGCCGGCAATCTCGGTCGAAGACTCTGGGAAACGAACGCGGGGCTTCTCAACAGCATCGGGCTCGAAAACGTGGGAGCGAAGGCCTTCTTCGCCGAAAAGCTTTCCGCGCTCGCCGCCGCGGGAGGGAGGCCGGTCGTGAGTCTCGGCGCCGAGGATTGGGACGACTACTGCGGCCTTCTCGACGCGGCTTCCGCGTGCACCGCCGCGGACGTCTTCGAGATCAACCTCTCGTGCCCCAACGTCGAGCGGGGGGGCATGGCCGTCGGGAGCGACTGCGGGCTTCTCGGGAAATACGTGCGGCGCGCGGTGGAGACGCTCGAGGGGAAGACGATCATCGCGAAGCTCACGCCGAACGTGAGCGACGTCGCCGCTCTCGCGGCCGCCGCCGCGGAGGCGGGCGCGCATGCGCTCACCGCGATCAACACCGTCGTCGGCGCGGAGCTCTGTCCCGGTCTCCGCGCGCCCGTTTTCCGGCGCGTGAGGGCGGGCCTCTCCGGGCCCGCGATCCTTCCGGTGGCGCTCGACGCGGTGTGGAAGATAGCCCGCGCGGTCGATATCCCCGTTATCGGGGCCGGAGGGATCTCCTCCGTCGAAGACGCGGAAAAGTTCTTCGCGGCGGGGGCTTCGGCCGTGCAGGTCGGAACGGCGATCTTCTACGATCCGGGCTTGCCCGAGCGCATCGCCGCGGCGCTCGCGAAAAAAGGGGTTCCCGGCGTTATCGGCGCGAAATCGCAATCGAGGGAGGGCTGAATGAACGTGCAACCGTCCCGTCCCGCCGTCATCGTAGCGCTCGACGTCGAGGAGCGTTCCCGTGCGCTCGGGCTCGTCGAGGCGTGCGGGAGCGCGATCCGGATATTCAAGATCGGAAGCCGCCTCTTCACCTCCGAGGGCCCCGGCATCGTCGGGGAGATCAAGTCGCTCGGGGCTTCCGTGTTTCTCGATCTCAAGTTTCACGACATTCCCGCGACCGTCGAGGGCTCGGTGCGCGCCGCGACCGGGATGGGCGTCTCGATGATGACGATCCACACCTCGGGCGGCGTCGAGATGATGCGCGCCGCGGCGGGAGCGGCATCCTCGGAATCGAAACGTCTCGGGATCCCGCGGCCCCTCGTCGTCGGCGTCACCGTGCTCACGAGCCTCTCGGCGGAAGATCTCGCGCGCACCTTCGGAACGACGGGAGCCGTGAAGGATCTCGTCATGCGTCTCGCCGCCCAGGCGCGCGAGGCGGGGCTCGACGGCATCGTCGCCTCCGTCGAGGAGGCGCGCTCCGTCAAGGAGGCGCTCGGGTCCGGCTTCAAGGTCGTCACGCCGGGCATCCGTCCCGCGGGCGCCGGGGTCGGAGACCAGAAACGCACGGCGACGCCGCGGGCGGCGCGCGAGGCGGGCAGCGACTTTCTCGTCGTCGGCCGGCCCATCATCGAAGCGGACTCGCCGCGGGACGCGGCGGAACGTATTCTCAGGGAACTGATGGAGGAATGATCCCGCTATGCTCGTCGCGATCGTCATATTCATCGCCGTGTATGCCGGACTGGTGATATTTCGACACCACCGAGCGCATGTCACGTGGGCCGGCATCGCGCTCGCGATTCTTCTCGGCGCGCTGAAGTTCGGGGAGATCGTTCCGAGCATCAACTGGAACGTGCTCGGCATATTCGCCGGCACCCTCGTCCTCGCAGAGCTTTTCATCATATCGAAGGTGCCCGAAGCGATCGCCGACATTCTCATCAATCGCAGCTCGAACCTGGGCATGGCCTTTCTCGCGATCGTCGCGTTCACGTCGGTCCTCTCCATGTTCGTCGAGAACGTGGCCGCGGTGCTCATCGTGGCGCCCGTCGCCATCCAGCTCGCCCGGAAGGCGGGCGTCTCTCCCGTTCCCGTGATCATCGGCATCGCCATCACGTCGAACCTGCAGGGCACGGCGACGCTCATCGGCGACCCGCCGAGCATGATCCTCGGCGCCGCGATGAAGATGAACTTCATGGAGTTTATCATATACCCGATGCAGGACGGTTCCGGTGTTCTCAAGCCCGGGATATTCTGGTTCGTGCAGATCGGCGCGATCGTGAGCCTCGCCGTGCTTCTCTATTTTTTCAAGGGAATGAAGCGCAGGCTCGATCCGATTCCCGTGACGCCGGTTTTCAGCATCGTGCCGAGCTTCCTCATGATTCTCATGATCCTGCTGCTCGCGTGCGCGACCTTCGTCGATCCGGGCTTCGTGTGGTTCGGCGGGACGGTGTGCATGGCGATGGCGTTCGCCGGATGCGTCTGGTACAGCTTCCACGATCACCGGCGCGTGCTGAAGATCGCGCGGGAGTTCGATTGGGGGACGGCCGCGTTTCTCACCGGCGTCTTCGTGCTCGTCGGCATGCTCGATAACCGCGGCGTCATCGAGGCGGTCGTCGGCAAGCTCGGCGCTCTCAGGGGAGCGCACCCCTTCGTTCTCTACTCGGCCGTCGTCTGGGCGTCCGTCCTCCTCTCGGGCTTCATCGACAACGTGCCGTACGTCACGGCGATGCTCCCCGTCGTGATACGGTTCGCGACGGAGGCGGGCCTCCCGGTCGAGCTCTTCGCGTTCGGGCTTCTCATCGGCGCCTGTCTCGGCGGGAATATCACGCCGATCGGCGCCTCGGCCAACGTCGTCGCGGTCGGGCTGCTCCATCGGGAAGGGCGTCCGATATCCTTCGGCAGATTCATGAAAATGGGATTTCCCTTCACCCTCGCCGCGACCGCCGCGTCATATATCGTGCTCTGGTTCTTCTATCGCTGATGCCCGGGGCGGCGCGGGGCTCGATTCACGTTGACGGCGCCATCGTAATTTCATTACAATTTGAAAGTTAAGCTCCGTGCCGGGACGTTCCGCCGGGCGCATTCCCGAATGCCCGACGGCGCCGGCCGCGCATACCATTATCAAAGGGGAACGCGATGAAAGTTCTCATTACCGGTATCACGGGCTTCGCCGGAAGCCATCTCGCCGATCTCTGCCTCACGAAGAAGGGCGTCGAGCTCTACGGGATCGTCCGGTGGCGGAGCAGGACGGAGAATATCGAGCATATCTGGGACAAGATGAAGCTCATCGAATGCGATCTCCGCG
>JAFNGP010000156.1 GCA_017885175.1 bacterium | reverse complement strand
GGCAACGTCGCCCAGTACGCCACCGAGAAGTGCAACCATCTCGGCGCGAAGTGCGTCACCCTCTCCGATTCGAACGGCACGATCTACGATCCGGCCGGCATCGACGCGGAGAAGCTCGCGTACGTCATGGATCTCAAGAACGTGAAGCGCGGACGCATCAGCGAGTACACGAAGAAGTACGCGAAGGCCCAGTATTTCGAGGGCAAGCGTCCGTGGCACGTGAAGTGCGACGTGGCGCTCCCCTGCGCGACCCAGAACGAGGTCGACGGGAACGACGCGAAGACGCTTCTGAAGAACGGCTGCTTCTGCGTCTCCGAAGGCGCGAACATGCCGAGCACGCCGGAAGCGATCGAGGCCTACATCGAGGCCAAGATCCTCTACGGTCTCGGCAAGGCCGCGAACGCGGGCGGCGTTTCGACGAGCGGTCTCGAGATGTCGCAGAACAGCCTGCGCCTCAGCTGGAGCCGCGAAGAGGTCGACCAGAAACTGCACGGCATCATGAAGGCCATTCATGAGCAGTGCGTGGAGTACGGCACGGAAGGCAAGTTCATCAACTACGTGAACGGCGCCAACATCGCCGGCTTCATCAAGGTCGCCGACTCGATGATCGATCAGGGCGTCGTGTAAGCGCTCTGAATTCCGGCGGCGGGCCCGGCGCGGCCGGCCGCGAGCAAAGCAAGGGCCCTCCCGTTCGGGAGGGCCCTTTTTCTTGCCGTATTCGCGTGGATGTGAGCGCGCGCGAGTCGCTCAGACGCCCGCGAGCTTCTTGAATTCATCTTCCGAGATCACCTTCACGCCGAGCTTCTCCGCCTTCGCGAGCTTCGAGCCGGCCTCGGCGCCCGCCACGAGGTAGCTCGTTTTCTTGCTCACCGTCGAGCTCGCGCGGCCGCCGAGCGACTGAACGAGACGCTCCGCTTCCTCCCGCGAGAATTCCTCGAGCGTTCCCGTGAATACGAAGGTCCGCCCCGCGAGCGGCCGCGGGCCGTCCGCGCGTTCCGTCCTCGCGATCCCGAGCCCGAGCTGCCGGAGCGCGGCAACGAGCGCTCTGTTCTTCTTCTCGGCGAAGAAGCTCGACACGCTTTTCGCCACCTCGGGGCCGATCTCGTGCACCGTCATGAGGTCGTCCTCGGACGCCTCCATGACCGCGTCGAGCGTTTCGTAGCGCGCGGCGAGAACCTCCGCGACGTGCTCGCCGACCTCGCGGATTCCGAGAGCGTAGAGGAATCGGTCGAGCGGGACCTTCTTCGAAGACTCGATAGCGTCGAGCAGGTTCGCGGCCGATTTGTCCGCGAAGCCGTCGAGGGCGAGGAGCGCCGTCGCGTCGAGGCGGTAGATATCGGCGACGCCCGCGACGAGGCCGCGGTCGACCAGCGCCGCGACCGTCTTTGCCCCAAGCCCCTCGATGTCGAGCGCTCCCTTCGAGGCGAAATGCGCGATCCCGCGCTTGAGCTGCGCCGGGCAGCTCAGGCCGCCCGTGCAGAAATGGTACGCGCCCTCCTCGACGACGCCGGCGCCGCACACGGGGCAGGCGCCGGGCATCGCGAAGGGGCGCTTGCGCCGTTCGTTCCTCTGCGGGATTCGCTCGACGACGGCGGGGATCACGTCCCCGGCCCGCTCGATGCGCACCGTGTCGCCGACGCGGATGTCTTTCTTGGCGACCTCGCCGGCGTTGTGCAGCGTGGCGCGGCTCACCGTGACGCCGCTCACGTCGACGGGGCGGAGCAGCGCCACCGGCGTGAGCTTGCCCGTGCGGCCGACCTGGACGACGATATCCTCGACGATCGTCACTTCCTTGCGCGGCTCGAACTTGAGCGCGATCGCCCAGCGCGGCGAACGGGAACGCAGACCCAGAATCTCCCGGTCGGCCTTCGAATCGATCTGGATCACGACGCCGTCGATCTCGAAGGAGAGCTCGTCGCGCGACGCGGCGAGGTCCGCGTGAAACGCGATCGCCTCTTCGATCGTGCGGCAGATCTTCCGGTGCGGATCGACGCGGAGCCCCCACTTCGAAAGAAGCTCGAGCTCCTGCGCGTGCGTGTCGGGAGGCTCGGCGCCGTCGAGCTTTATGATTTCGTACGCGAAGAACGAGAGGGGGCGCGAGGCCGTAATGCGCGAGTCGAGCTGCCGGATGGAGCCGGCCGCGGCGTTGCGCGGATTGGCGAAGGCGGGGAGCTCCCGCTCCGTCATCCATCGATTGAGATCGCGGAACGCCCCGAGCGGCATGATCGCCTCCCCGCGGATCGCGGCCAGACGGGGAGGTTTCGCGGCGCGGAGCCTCAGCGGAAGCGAGCGGATGGTCCTGATGTTGGGCGTGACGTCCTCGCCGACGATTCCGTCCCCCCGCGTCGCGCCGCGCGCGAGAACGCCGTCCTCGTAGATGAGCTCGACCGAGAGCCCGTCGAACTTGGGCTCGGCGGCGTACGTCAGGTCGCCCCCGCCGAGCCCCTTCTTCATGCGTTTGTCGAACTCGCGGGCGTCGTCGACGTTCATCATCGACTCGAGGCTGAGCATCGGCTTCACGTGCCGGACGCTCGGGAGGTCTTCGCGCGGCGGAGCCCCGACGCGCTGCGTGGGAGAGTCGCTCGAGACGAGATCGGGGAATTCTCCCTCGAGCGCTTCGAGCTCTTTGCGGAGCCGGTCGTATTCGGCGTCGGAGATCTCAGGTTTGTCGAGGACGTAGTAGAGATAATCGTGGCGCGCGATCTCGTCCCGCAGCTTGGCGACGCGTTTCTGGGAGTCCTTGCGGGTCATAGGCTCTCGAGCCTGGCGTTCCAGGCGTCGGTGTTGAAGTTGAATCTGCGCGCGAGACGCAGAAACGCCGAGATCGCGTGCTTCGACTCTTCGCGGCCGGCGCTCCGGCGGGCGAGATCGTCGAGGAGCGGCGAGATCTTCGTCTCGAGGATGGCGTACACGCGGTTCTGGATGTCGCGAAAATTCGTCTGGATGCCCATCTCGTCCGCGAGGTTTACGAACTGCTCGAGAGCGGAGGCGGCTTCCGGGTCGAGCTCGTTCGCGAGAGCCTTGATCTTCTCGAGGAGCAGGTCGCTGAAGGACGCGGCCGCCGGAGACTTGTCGATCGGCACGCCGAAAACGGCCGCCTCGGTGACGATGCTCCTGATGCCCTCGAGCCCTGCCGGAGAGAGCGAGCGCTCCCATTGCTCGACCTCGTGTATGAGCTTCTTCGTAAGATGGGTCTGGACGGGCAGCAGCAGGTTCTGCGGCACGGGGATGCTCGCCTCCTTGAGGAGGATCAGGAGGTGCTTGCNNCGCGGCGAAGCGCCGGAGAATCTTCTCGCGGTCCTCGGGGAGAAAGTCGCGGATCGTGAACCGCCGCGAGCCGAAGTATTCGGCGGCCGCCGGGCGTATCTCGGAGACGAGCCCCGCCTCGGCGAGCTTCGCGACGCGCGCCGCCATCGCGCGGTAATCGGCTTCGCTCCGGCGTTCCCGGACGTAGCAGACGAAGGTGGCCTCGTCCTCGACGTAGAGGAGGTACTCGTACACCGCGGTCTCGAGCGTGTAACGCGAGACGATCTCGAGGGAGCCGATCCTCACGTGATCCTCCATGCCGGAAGCGAAGATGTGCCGCACGATCTCGTCGAGCGGCCGCACCGGATTGCCGTAGATCTCGGCGATCTTTTCTCCGCCGGAGAGGTGCGAGGAGATCGCGTGGAGCGCGACGAAGCACGGGCGTCCGAGGATCGACGCCTTCACGTCGCTCTTGTAGATGCTTGCGCCGGTGCCTTTCCCGGCGACGTTGCTCACCGCGCCCTTGAGGTCGCCGAGCAGCTTCTTCTCGAGCGAAAGCCAATGCTCCGTTCCGGCGAGCTCGATGGCGCGCGCGGCGTAGCGCATGATCTGGACGGTTTCGATCCCCGAGATGTCGCTGAAGAACCATCCGCACGAGGTGAACATGAGCTGGGCGTTCCTCTGCGATTCGAGGAGCGAGAGAGCCCGCGCGCCGTCGGCGCCCGAGAGCGGCGCCGCCGCATGAGCGGCGACGAAGGCCGCCGCCGCGTCGCGGCCGCGATTCTCGATGACGCCGATGTATTCGTCCCGCGCCTTCCACGGGTCGGCGAGGAGCTTCGAGGCGTCTTTCTCGTATTGCGCGGCGAGCGTTTCCCTGAGGGTGTTGAGGCCCGCGCGCAGCGGCGCCCGCCATTTCTGGTTCCATGACGGCTGGCCGCCCGCGCTGTCGCCGCAGTCTTCCTTCCAGCGGCCGACGCCGTGGGCGCACGACCACGCCGTGCCCTCGCCGTTCGGGCCCGGCTTGAGCTCGACCTCGAACCGGGGTTCGTTCGCGGCGAGGTAGGCGCCGAAATTCGTCATCGCGAGGCCGCGCCGCGGCGCGGCCGACTCGATGAGATAGGAGAGCGCCATGTCGGCGAAGGGCTCGTGATGGCCGTAGATCTCGCCGTCCGTCGCGACGACGACGAGGTCGCTCCCCGAGCGCGGGTACGCGAGCGCGATCGCGTCGGCGAGGCCGTCTCCGTTCCGGAGCAGGTGGTTGAAGCTGACCTCCGTCGAGAGGGGGGCGTCGTAGAAGAAAACGTCGATGAAGCGCTTCGAGTCGCGCTTCCCTTTGGCTCCCGGCGCGAAGCAGCGATAGGGGAATCCCGCGGGAATCGTTCCCCGGGAGACGTCCTTCCACTGCGGCGCGTCGTCGAGGGAGCGCACGCGGAGCGCCTGGTGCGGCGAGAGGATGATGAAACGGAATCCGAACTCGACGAGTATCTCGATCGTGGCGGCGTTGATCGCCGTCTCGGGAAGCCAGATCCCTTCGCTCGCCCGGCCGAAGCGCCGCTCGAAGTCGTGGATGCCCCAGCGAATCTGCGTCTCCTGGTCGCGCCGCGGGGCGAGGGGCATGATCGCGTGGTTGTAGCACTGCGCGAGCGCGTTCCCGTGCCCGTTCAGGCGTTTCGCGCTCGCTCGGTCGGCCTCGAGTATCCGAGCGTACACGTCGGGGACGTTCTCCTCGATCCAGGAGATCAGGGTCGGCCCGAAGTTGAAGCTGATCCATTCGTAGTTGTCGACGAGTTTAGTTATCCTGCCGTAGTCGTCGAGACGCCGGGAGAGGGCGTTCGGCAGATAGCATTCGTTCGCGATGCGGGCGTTCCAGTCATGGTAGGGCGCGGCGCTGTCCTGGCGCTCGATCTTCTCGGTCCAGGGATTCTCTCGCGGCGGCTGGTAGAAATGCCCATGTATTATGAGATGCCTGGGTCGTGCGGAATTCTCCATCGAGAAAGCCTTACCCCCTGTAGATGCGGTAATCGATATCGGGGAAGATGTTGTCCCGGTGCTCAACCTCCTTGAGCCACTGATCGTTGACGCGCGCGTTCATGATGTCCTCGTAGAGACGGTCGAAACGCGCGACGTGGTCCTTCGTCCGCTTGTGCGCGTACTCGACCATCGTCCCCGTCTTCATGATGAACGCCCAGTCGCTGCCCTGCGCGAGAAGGAGCTCCCGCGCCGCCTGGTTGAGCGCGCGCCTCGTGATGCCGTCCGCGTCGGGGAAGCGGTCGGCGAGGATGACCATGCGGTCCGCCATCATGTGCAGATGCGCGTAGATCCAGTCGTTGTCGCCGTTGAGCCAGACCTCGCTGTAGCCCTTATATCCCCACGACGACATCGACGGGGTGATGACCTGGAGCTTCGGGTGCCGCTCGAGATACTCCCACGGCGTGATCATCTTGATCGTCTTCTGATCGAAATGGATCTTGCGAATGAGGAACTCGACCCATTCGGGCCCCTCGTACCACCAGTGGCCGAAGAGCTCCGCGTCGTACGGCGAGACGATGATCGGCTTTATCTTGAGATAATCGTGCAGCCACTCGATCTGTTTCTCGCGGTTGTACATGAAGTTTCCCGCGTGGGCGGCCGCCTTCTCGCGGGCGATCGAGGGCTTGTAGGGTTCCTTGTGCTCCGTCTCTCCCGTGATCCGGTAATACTTGATCCCGAGGTTGACGCGGTTTCCGTCCGAATGGAGATAGGGGCGGACGTAGTCGTAATCGAGGTCGAAGCCGACGTCGCGGTAGAACTCGCGGTAGTCGTAGTCGCCCGGATATCCCTGCTTCGCGCTCCAGACCTGCTTCGACGATTCCATGTCGCGCCCGAACGCCGCCACGGCCGACGGGGTGTACACCGGCGCGAAGACGCCGTAGCGCGGCCGGGGCGCCCCGAAGAGAATCCCGTGCGTATCGATGAAGAAGAATTTTATCCCCGCCTGCTTGAGAATCTCGTCGACTCCCGGCGCGTATCCGCACTCGGGCAGCCAGATGCCGCGCGGACGGCGGCCGAAGTGTTTCTCGTAGTGCGCGCAGGCGATCTCGATCTGCGCCCGCGCCGCCTTGCGGTTCGGCATGAGGGGGAGGTACCCGTGCGTCGCCGCGCAGGTGATGATCTCGATCTTCCCCATGTCCTGGTAGCGCTTGAACGCCTGGATGATGTTGTTGTAGTAGCGCTCCGAGAAGATCTGCCGCGCCCGCGTGAGCTTCCAGAAATACATGAGGGCGAGCTCGTGGAAGTCGGGCGTCCAGCGGGTGCGCTCGATCTCCTTGCCCGCGAGGTCGATGAGCTTGTTGAGGTGCCGGAGATAGCGGTACTGCAGNNGTGAGCCGGAAATCGACTCCGTCCTCGATGAGCCGGTCGAAGACCTCGATGAAGGGAATGTACGTCTCGGTCAGCGCCTCGTAGAACCAGTCTTCTTCGAGAAACTCCTCGTACTCCGGGTGTCTGACGAAGGGAAGATGCGCGTGGAGAACGAGCGCCAGGTATCCTTTTTCTTCGCTCATTTAAGCACGGGCTCTTTCTTCAGCGATTTCTTCGTGACCTTCGTCTCGATCGTGCGCTCTTCGATCTTGTCGCCGGAGACGGCGGTAACGGGGAGCTCGATCGCGCCGTCGGGGAGCGCGAATCTGAGAGAGAACGTTCCGTCGGGACGGAGCTTCAATTCCTTCCCCTGCACGGTCACCCGCGCGTCCGGCTCGGTGCCGCCGTAGAGGATGAGCTCGGTCGCGACCCAGAGACGGAACGAGCGGCCCTTCGCCTCCTTGTACAAGGCGCCGCTTCCGAAGCTCGTCACCGCGCCGGAGCTCGTCTCCTCGATGAGATGTTTCTCGAGAAGGCCCTTGAGCTCTCCCGACGCGGAATGCATGTCGAAGCCGCCCGAGGCGGCGAATATTCTGTCGAACACGTCGTCGGGCACCATCCATCGCTCGTCGATCCGGTCGCTCACGCGGTCGGCCGGCGTCTCGACGATGTTCGATATGGCCACGAGCTCGAACCGGCCGTCGGGGGACAGGGCCCCGATCGCGACCTGGTAGCGCCCCTGCGCGGAAACGTTGATGTACCAGGTTCTCGCCTCGCGCGTGAGAACGATATCGAAGTGGACCGGTTTCTCGCTCGCTTTGTCGTAGACGCGAAGGATCATCTTGCAGGCGGCCCACGACGAGCCGAATGTCCGCTCGAGCTCGCGGTACTTGCGGTCCGTGACCTCCCAGTACGCGAAGAGCCAGTGCGGATCGCGAACCATCGCGACGATGCGATCCACGTTGTAGGCCTTCGGGATCTCGATCGCTTCGACGGGGGGCATCGTGCGGTGTTCGGCGCCGAGGTAGAACTTGCTCTCCTCGGCCGCCTGGCGGATGGGCTCGCGCGCGGCGGCCTTTTCCGGCTCGGCGCGCTTGCGCGGCGCGGGCTTTTTCCCGGCGGCCTTCGCGGGCTTGACGCGAACCTTTGCCTTTCCTGTCTTCGGAGAGGTCGCGGACGGTGCGGGCTTCGCCGGTGCCGCGGGCTTCGGCGCCGCGGGGCGAGCCGTTACGGCGGGAGCCGCCGCGGGACGTGCCGTCACGGGACGCTCCGCCTTCTTGGCCGGAGCCTTCTTCGCCTTGCGCGGAGTTTCCCGCACGCCGGCGATGAATTTTCTCGCCGCCGCCTTCGCGGCATCGACCCTCTTCTGGCTATCCGAAATCGAAGTATTCTTCGGTTTCACTTTAGGCTTCGCGGCGACCGGCGCCGTATTCCGCTTCGCGGCGGCTATCGCCGTATTCCGCTTCTTGATCTCTTTCGGAGTCATATCGGATCACCTTCCTGTCCCGCCGTCGACCATGGACGGCAGCCGCCATTTTGCGTAGTGCCGCATTATAATGTATTCGCCCGGAAATGACTACCCCTAAGTGTCGAGCTATTCGCAGGGCAAATAACCATTTACAGAAATAATCATCTGTGCTACAATACATCCGGCGGTTGAGCATGCGAAAATCTATAGCATCGCTTGGATGAATTGCGGTTGGAAACTGCCATCTCCCACCCCCACTGGCAAGTTCCGCGATTTGAGATCCGGCGCGTTCTGGCGACATGTCCTTGGAACGATAGGGGGTAAGGACGTGAAAGCTTTCTCGGCGATCCTCGCGATCGCAATCCTCGTTACCTGTATTGCCTCTACCGGCTCGGCTCGCGATCCGTTGAAGCCGGGGCCTCGCATCAATCGGTCCGAGCGACAGCTGCCGCTCGAGGAATACGAGGATCTTCTCGATCCCGGGCTCCGCGGGCTCATGGAATCCGCCGCCGTCGACACCTTCTGCATCGTGTGGTACACCTTCGAACAGATGAACTGGCAGGGCTGGACTCGCTTCGACAACACGGCCCAGCGCGGAGATTTCTGGCGCGTCGACGATTTCAGCGGGCTCGGCGGGGGCAGCCGCGGCGGCCTCGTCGCAATCGAGGGAACGAAGTCCATGTGGTGCGGCGTCCGCCCCAGCACGACCGATCCGTACCTCTGCTCGTGGTATGACGCTCCCGGCTATGGCAACAACTGGAGCCAAATGCTCGCCACGGGCGCCTTCAACTTCACCGGCCCCATCACGCTCTCGTATCAAATGCATTACGACTCCGAGCCGGATTACGACTTCACGAGAGTCGAATACGACGCGGGCGGGAGCGACTGGCGACAGATGGCGGAGTACACCGGCGCCGGCGACACCGTCGCCTCCCACGTTATCGCGCTCACTCAGGCGAGGACCAAGCTCCGCTTCCACTTCATCTCCGACGGCGCGTGGAGCGACGAGGACGGTCTCTACAACACCGACGGCGGCTGCATCGTGGACGCCATACGAGTGCAGGACTCGGGTGTCCTCAACAACTACCAGGATTTCGAGTCCGTCGCTGTTGGCGCGAAGATCGCCGGAATATGGACGGGAAAGGCCGAGCCGGCGTTCGGAACATATTCGGGTCTCAAGAACAATCTGACCGACAAGGACCCCTGCAACGACAACTTTGCGACGCAGATCGTCTTCTTTATCGGTTCGTTCAATCCGTGCCCCGGCTGGTGCTCCGACGACACGCCGTTCTGCCAGGGCGCGGGCGGCATGCACGACCCGTGTCAGAACGAGCTCGTCGTATCCCCCATTATCAACATGAAGAAGTACTCGACGGCGTGCAACAACGTTCAGAATGGCGCGATTCCCGCCGGCGATCTCCCGCATCTCGGCGGCGCCACTCTCCGCTTCACCGTGTATCGCGATCTGCCGCTCTCGAACCTTGTCTTCTACACGTGGCAGGTCCGGAACGTCGTGAACGGCTGTCCGGGCCCGTGGCGCAACGACAATCTCATGAATTGGGGAGCCGAGCAGGCGTATATATTCGAAGACAAGGACATCAGCGCCTACGTCGGAAGCGATTCCATCCAGGTGGGGCTCGGCGTCGTCGACATGTGCGACAGCTGGTACCTGGTGTACGGGAACTGCGCCGCGCATACGAGCTCGCCGTGGCTCGACAACGTGCGGCTCTATCGTTACAAGACCTTCGGTCCCCAATGGAGCTATCGGGATCTCGATCTCTTCCAGGACAATTTTCCCGAGCTCGAGTTCAATATCGAGAGCTACGTGCGCGCCGACGCGGCGAACGACATCAACGCGAACGACGATCCCGCCATCCGTCCGGGAGATTCGATCGTCGTCGGCTGTGCCTCGTATATCGGCGGAGGAATCGCGGCGGATCCGGCGGGGGGCCCCGCGGTCTATATGCACGTGAAGTGCGCCTATATCGGACCCGCGCCTCTGAAGCCGGCGCTCTTCGGTCCGGCGCTCGCGGGCGGGTACGGCAGCTACGAGAGCGACGACGGCGTCTGGACGATCATCCAGGGGGATGCGGCGCGGAACGCGGCCGGCATCGTCGGGGGCAAGTACATGTTCGACCTGAACGACGCCCTTTTCACGAGAGGATACATGATCGAATACTACTTCACCGCCCGCGACGTCGCGGGGGAGGAATCGGCGCTCCCGCGCTGGGCGAAGTCGAACGGGCCGTACTTCGAGTTCACCTGCCTGCCGACGAAGAACAGCCATATCCTCTTCGTCGACGACTTCTCGGGGCGAGGATCGTTTGTCGGGACGGCCGAGAATTACTGGATGGCGACATTCAGGCACGTCATGCCCCTAGCGGCCGGCAACGTCGACAAGTACGACGTGAACGCTCCGTCCTCGGGAGCCTCCAACGGGCCGGGAAGCCGCGCGAAAATCAACCAGCTCATCAATCAGTATGAAATCATCGTCTGGGACTCCGGAGACCTCGAGAGCATTACGATCAGCGACGGCACGACGAACAGCGACAAGTCAAACGACTGCCGGATGCTCAACGACTGGATGAACCTCAGCGAGCATCGCTGCGGGCTCTGGATCTGCGGCGACGACGTCGCCTCCGATCTTGACGGCCTCGCATCGACCCCGTCGCTCACCCTCATGAGCACCTGGTGCGGCGTCGACTTCGTCGCGACGAGCTACTTCGCCGTCACCGGCGGGGTAACGGGCCACGGCATTGTGACGCCGCTCATCGCGGGGGA
Organism: bacterium; assembly: GCA_017885175.1. Taxonomy (GTDB): domain Bacteria; phylum Krumholzibacteriota; class Krumholzibacteriia; order Krumholzibacteriales; family Krumholzibacteriaceae; genus SSS58A. The sequence continues at coordinate 511 of JAFNGP010000156.1, read as the reverse complement.
GCCGGACGCGGGCGTCTTCGTGCACGGCGGTGTGCCCGATAAATTCTACGCGTACGGCGGCTGCCCGAGCGCCAACAAATTCGACGTGCTCGGAAAGACCGCGAACGGCAAATACGCTCTCGGCTATCCCGTGTACAACTCGACGAACCGCTATGCGGCCATCGCGTCAACGCAGCTGAACCCCGCCGGATTCGACGTGAACACGATGTGGTTCGGCTTCAGCTGGCAGTATCTCCGCGACGACAGGCTCTCCGCGCCGATCGACCGTTTCGAGATCGCGCGCAACGTGCTCGATTTCATGGGGGACATCTGCAATTGCGATATCACTCAGGCCGATACGCCGAAGGCATATCATCTTGCCCAGAACTATCCAAACCCCTTTAATCCCTCCACGACGATCAAGTTCGACATGAAGGAGAAGGGGCCCGTGACGCTGAAGGTCTACGACGTCGCCGGCCGGCTCGTGCGGACGCTCGTGAACGAGGCGAAGGACGCGGGCGCGCACTCGGCG
>JAFNGP010000155.1 GCA_017885175.1 bacterium | reverse complement strand
CCGCCCTTCCGGCGGCGGATCTCCTTGCCGTGTGCCGCGGCGCCGAGCGTGCGGCCGGAAGAACGGCGGGCGGCCCGTCCCGCGACCGCACCCTCGATGTCGATATCATATTCTACGGGGACGAGACGATCGACGATCGCGAGCTCGCGGTCCCGCACCCGCGCTTTCATGAGCGCCTCTTCGTTCTCGTCCCGCTCATCGAGATCCGCCCCGCGTTTCGAGCGCCTCCGTCGGGGAGAACGATCGCAAATATCCTCCGACGCTGCGGGGGCGACGCATGGGTGAGGAAGGTGTCGGGCCGTTCGTTGATCCGTTGAACTTCTTGAAAACAAAATAGTTGGAATGAGGTTGACAGGCGGCCGTATTTCCAATAGGGTAGTGGCATGAAAGATCTCAAAGCGAGGCTCGCCGCAAACGGAGTTCGCTTCATCGCGGTCGAGGGGAATATCGGAGCGGGTAAAACGACGCTCGCGAGGCTCATCGCGGAGGAATCGCTCGGCGCCCTCTTTCTGGAAGAGGTGGACGACAATCCGTTTATCTCGAAGTTCTATCATGATCGGAAAACGTACGCCTTCCAGGCGCAGCTATTCTTTCTCCTGAACCGTTTCCGGCAGCAGAGCGATATCTCGCAGCGGGATCTTTTCTCCGAGCTCATCGTCGCCGATTACCTGTTCGCCAAGGACAGCATTTTCGCCAACGTCGTTCTCGAAGACGACGAGCTCGTGCTCTACAACAGACTCCTCGAACAGCTCAAGGGAAAGATCGTGAATCCCGATCTTGTCATCTATCTTCAGGCGTCTCCCGGCGTTCTCCTCGACCGGATCCGCAGGCGCGGGAGAAGCTACGAAAAGGGAATCACGGAGGAGTACCTGAGCGGCCTGAACGACGCCTTCAACCATTTCTTCTTCCACTACGAAGACTCTCCGCTGCTCATCGTCAACACCGACCGGCTCGATTTCTCGGCGAGCCGCGAGCACCTCGAGGATCTTTTCGCGAGAATCACGGAACGATTCACGGGAACACGGTTCTACGTGCCCTCGTGGGAGCCGGGGTTGTCATGAGAGACAAGGTAACGAAGAACACGATCCTCGACATGAAAGCGAGAGGCGAGAAGATCGTATCCCTCACCTCCTACGATTATCTCTGCGCGAAGATCGTCGACGAATCGGGAGTCGACATGATCCTCGTCGGCGACTCTCTCGGGATGGTCGTGCTCGGGTTCGAGAACACGCTTCCCGTTACGATGGAGGAGATTATCCACCACTGCAAGGCGGTGGCGCGCGCCCGGCCGAAAGCGCTCGTTATCGCCGATATGCCCTTCATGTCGTATCAGGCGAGCGTCGAGGACGCCGTGCGGAACGCGGGGAGGCTCGTCAAGGAGGGGGGCGCCGAATCGGTCAAGCTCGAAGGCGGGCAGCGCTACGTGCCGGTGATCGAGGCGATCGTTCATGCGTCGATACCCGTCGTCGGACATCTCGGGCTCACGCCGCAGTCGCTGCATCAGTTCGGAGGCTACCGCGTCCAGGGCAAGGACAGCCGGTCGGCGGATCTGCTCGTCGAGGACGCCGCGGCCCTCGAGCGGGCCGGATGCTTCGCCATCGTTCTCGAGGGGATTCCCTGGCAGCTCGCGAAGCGGATCACCGAATCGGTATCGATTCCGACGATCGGCATAGGCGCGGGGCCGCACTGCTCGGGCCAGATCCTCGTCGTTCACGATATGCTCGGGATCCACGACAGACCACTGCCGCGCTTCGTCAAGAAATACGCGGATCTCGGGCTCGCTATGCAAAATGCCGTTTCCGCGTACGTGCGGGAAGTGAAGGAAGGGCGTTTCCCCGGCATGGAGCACAGCTACGATGCCGAAGGCCGGAAGAAGGATCGGACCGCCGGGAAATGAAGACCGTTACCACGCCTCGAGAGGCTCGCCGAACCGTTACCGAGATCAAGAAAGCCGGCGCACGGATCGGTTTCGTGCCGACGATGGGAGCGCTGCACGAGGGGCACGCGAGCCTCGTCCGGATGGCCCGCGCGCGCACGGAGTTCGTCGTCGCGTCGATTTTCGTGAATCCCAGACAGTTCGGACCGAAAGAGGATTTTTCCCGGTATCCGCGGACCTTCGAAGCCGATAGCCGCACGCTCGCCGATCTCGGCTGCGATCTCTTGTTTCATCCGGGCGACGCCGACCTCTACGATCCCGCCGACCGGACACGGATATCCATCGAAGGGATATCCGACGTTCTCTGCGGCGCCGCGAGGCGCGATCACTTTCACGGAGTCGCGCTCGTCGTGGCCAAGCTCTTCAATATCATCGGACCGGACGAAGCGTATTTCGGCCAGAAGGACGCGCAGCAGGCGCTCGTCATCCAGAGGATGGCGGCGGATCTCGATTTTCCCGTGGCGATTCTGCTCGGTCCCACCGTGCGGGAGGCGGACGGCCTTGCGATGAGCTCCCGGAACCGGTACCTCGACCCGGAAGCCCGCTCGAAAGCGCCCGCTCTGTACGCGGGGCTCGCGGCGGCGAGGATCAGGATCGAGGCCGGGGAACGCGATCCCGCGCCGCTCGCGGCGATGATGGCCGTGACGATGCGCGCGGCGGGATTCGAGGTCGAATATGCGAGCGTGGCCGACGGCGCGACGCTCCTGCCGCTCGAAAGGATCGAGGGAAAGGTTCTTCTCGCCTGCGCCGGGCGAATCGGCGGGACGCG
>JAFNGP010000154.1 GCA_017885175.1 bacterium | reverse complement strand
AAGAACTCCCAGACGTAATCGAAGCTCGCGACGAGGTTCTTGAAGAGGACGGTGCCCTCGCGCGGATTCAGCCTGAGGAGAAAGCTGACCGCGCCGAGGATGGGTCCGAAGCTCGCGAAGAAGAGCACGAGCGCCGTGNNATGATGCCGCAAACGAGATAAAACGATGCGAGAAAGGAGGAGGCGCCCATATGAATCACTTCCGGAAAGCGCGCGGGAAACGCAGCGGAGGGCTCCGGCTAATCCTTCCGAACCTCTCCGTCGGCTTTCGGCTTCAGAACCTTCTCGAGCCTGACCTTCATGCCGTGGCCGGGCACCATCTCGAATTTGAGCGAATCCATCATGTTCTTCATGATAAAGATGCCTCTTCCCCGCAGGTGATATATGTTCGCCGGATCGGGAATGTTCTGGAGATAGCACGTGTAATCGAAACCCTTGCCGCAGTCCTCAACCTCGACGCAGAGGCGGTCATCCTTGCAGATGAAGGCGAGCCGGACGTTCTGGTCGGAACACCCGCAGTTCCCGTGCTCGATGGCGTTCGTGACCGCCTCGATCACCGATATCGCGATCTCGTTCGAGATTTCGCGATTGTCGCACAGATTCTGGACCACTTCGTTGCAGACGAGGTCCACGATGTTGAGGAACTTGTAATCGCTCGGGAATTCCAGGACGACTGTGCCGGCCATAGCGGCTCATTGCCTCCTCGTGGAATTGTTTTCGAATCAACCGTCCAGGAAGCTCGCCACCGCTTCGTCCTCGCTGTCGAAGCACTTGAAGATCAGGTTGAGCTTCGTGACGTAGAGAATGCTCTGTATTCTGTCCGAAACGTGGACCAGCCTGAGGTCGCCGCCCCCGCGCCGCATCGTGGTGTACCCCGAGATGAGAATGCCCATGCCCGTGCTGTTGATCCAATCGACTCCGTGAAGGTTCACGACGACCCGCTTCCGGCCCTTCTCGAGGAGATTGTGAAATGTGGCCTTGAACGTTTCGGCGTCGGGGCCTCCCATGAGCTTTCCCTGCAGGTCGAGAATGACGATTCCGTTCTTCTCGCGGGATTCGATGCGCACCGTCGTTGCTCCCCGTAAGCGTAGCGCGCTCACGCCGTTTTCAAAAAATCCAGGACCGCCCGAAAATCGACCGGGAGAGCCGCCTTGAACGTCACGCGTTCCCCGGTCGCGGGGTGAACAAACGAAAGCTCCTCCGCGTGCAGGGCCTGCCTGTCGATCATCGCGAGGGCTTTGTCCGCCGTGGCGACGGCCTTCCCCGCGAGTCCTCCCCGCCGTTCGCGCCTCCCGCCGTACACGGGGTCGCCGAGAACGGGATGACCGACCCGCGAAAGATGCACGCGGATCTGGTGCGTTCGTCCCGTTCCGAGTTTGAGCCTAATATACTGGAAGGGTCCGAATGTGTCTATAACATAGTAGGTCGTATGCGCTTCCCTGCCGCCCTCGGCCACGACGGCCATCTTCTTCCGGTCGACCGGGGATCTTCCTATGGGCATGTCGATTACGCCGGTCCGCTCCGGCATTTCCCCCCAAACGAGGGCGCAGTACATGCGGTTCACCAGGCGCTCCATGAGCGCGCGGCTCAGGGCGATGTGCGTCACGTCGTCCTTCGCGACGACGAGGAGCCCCGAGGTCCCCGCGTCGAGCCGGTGCACGATGCCGGGACGGAGCACGCCTCCTATTCCGGAGAGATTCCTGCAATGCGCCATAAGGGCGTGAACGAGGGTGCCCGTCGGGTGGCCGGGCGCGGGGTGGACGACCATACCCGGCGCCTTGTTCACGACGAGGAGATGCTCGTCCTCGTAGGCGATATCGAGCGGAATGTCCTCGGGAACGATATCGAGCGGACGGGGCGGGCTGAAGGAAAGCGCGATCCGCTCGCCCTGCCGCACCTTCTGGGCCGATTTGACCGCCGGCTCGCCGTCGACCAGCACATCCCCCGCGCGAAGCGCCTTCTGGATCCGCGAACGCGAAAGCTCGGGGATCTGCGCGCTCAGGAAGGAGTCGAGGCGCTCTCCGACGTCGTCTTCATCGACGAGAAATTCGAAGGATTTATTGTCCGTCAAGACTGCTCCCGCAGGGGCGGCTCGTTTTCCTTCGGGTGGGATTCGGGGTGCAGCGCGTAGCCGAGGATGAGGAGCAGGGCTCCCGCGGTGACCGCGATGTCGGCGACGTTGAACGTGGGCCACCGGTGCGTACCGATCCCGACATCGAGAAAATCGATCACTTCCCCCGCCGCGATGTGGTCGATGAGGTTGCCGAAGGCGCCGCCGAGGATCAGGCCCAGGCACACGCGTTTGTGCGCCGGCGCATACCGCATCCGGTACGCGAAGAAGACGAGCACCCCGATTGAAATGGTCCTGATGACGAGAAGAAGATGCCCCGCGTTCGAGAGAATGCCGAATACGGCGCCCTTGTTCGTGCTCAGTTGGAAGCGAAGGAAGTCGCCGATGACGTCGGTTCCGCCGCTATACTTGTAGACCTCCCAGACGATACGTTTCGACGCCTGGTCGAGAATGACGACGAGCGCGGCGATCGCGAAGTAAAGCACCGCTCAACGTCCCCTCTCGAGCTTTTCCTTCTTGTCCTTGCAATTGATGCAGAGCTCCGCGGCGGGCACCGCTTCGAGCCGCTTGTCGGAGATGAGATCCAGGCATTCCAGGCACTGCCCGTATTCCCCGCTCTCGATGCGCTGGAGGGCGATCTCGATCGCCTTGAGGTACTGCCCTTCCTGGTCGGCGTAGTAGTAGTTCTTTTCCTTTTCCATGTAATCGGAGCCGATGTCGGCGAGGTNNCTGCCGGTAATGCTCGAGCTCCTTCTTGGCGAGTCTTCTCCTTTTGGCTTCGAGTTTCTTTATCTCGGGTTTCTTGGCCTCGATCTTCCTGACCTCGATCTTCTTGACCTCGATCTTCTTGACCGGGCTCTTCCTGGCTTCGATCTTCTTGGCGACTTTCGGCGCCGCCTTTGCGGCGATCTTCTTCGGTTGCTTCTTTTCGACCTTTTTACCGATCTTCTTGGCGACCTTCTTGATCATCTTCTTGATTGGCATCGGTCTGATTCTCCTTGCGTCGATCGGGACTCTAGAGACGCTTCATCCACAGTTCGATCGAATGCTCACCGGCCTTGAAATCGGTTCTGCACGGCCAGTCTTTCTCTCCCTCTTCGAGCCCTTCGGCGAGCGTTTCCATGCAAATATGCTCACCGAACTCCCGAAGCACAACAGAAACTTCCTCGGGGGCGCGGAACGAAAGCGCGATGCGATCGCTCACCTCGAAACCGGATTCCTTCCGGAAGTTCTGGATGCGGTTGACGACCTCCCGCGCCGTCCCTTCCCTGAGGAGCTCGGGCGTGAGGCGCGTATCCAGAATGACCGTGAGGTCCCCGTCCGCGCCTGCAACGAAGCCTTCCTGCGTCTCTTGCAGGATCTGTACCTCTTCCTTCGTTATAACCTCTTTTTTGCCAGCGAGTTCTATGGAGGCCTCCCCTTTGGCGACGAGCGCCTTGACACCCGCGGCATCCAGCGTCTCGAGGAGCGCCGCCGCTTGCTTCATATTCTTCCCGAAACGCTTCCCGAGCTTCGAAAAATCCGCCTTAACTCTATATTTTACATGGACTCCCGGGTCAGCCAGGAGCGTGATCTTCTTGACATTGAGCTCATCCCGCACGAGAAACGCGAACTCCTCGCCGGCGAGCCACTCCGTCTCCGCGGCGTACGGGCTGTGAACGAAGATCTCGGCGAGAGGCGTGCGGACCTTCACCTGAGCCGTGTTTCGAAGGGCATGGGCGACGGAGACCGTTTTGAGCACTCCCGCCATTCTCTTCTCGAGAGCGGCGTCGATGGCGGCTTCGTCGACCGCGGGATAGAGATCGAGGTGGACGCTTTCCTTCGCGCCGCCGAGCCTCCGGTACACCGCGTCCGCGAGGAACGGAACGAACGGGGCCGAGAGCCGCGTGATGCCTTCGAGCACTTTGTAGAACGTCTCGTACGCCGCGAGCTTGTCNNTGGATCGCGCGCGCGGCGCGGGTCAACTCGTATCGGTCGAGCATGTCGGCCACCTCGCGCACGGTCGAGTTGTACCGCGAGAGGATCCAGCGGTCGAGGAGGCTCGTGCTCTTCACGTCCCCCCGGGGCGCGAAGCCGTCGATCTCGGCGTACATCGAGAAGAAATTATAAA
>JAFNGP010000153.1:3820-4033 GCA_017885175.1 bacterium | reverse complement strand
CCCGCCCTTCAGCGTCGGCGAGGTCGGCCGGTTCAGCGGGCCGGGACGCCGCGAGATCGGCCACGGCATGCTCGCCGAGCGGGCGATCGAGCCGGTCATTCCGGCCGATGAGAATTTCCCCTACACGATCAGGGTCGTCTCCGACGTTCTCGAGTCGAACGGCTCGAGCTCGATGGCGACGGTCTGCGGCGGAAGCCTCGCCCTCATGGACGC
>JAFNGP010000153.1:3528-3737 GCA_017885175.1 bacterium | reverse complement strand
CGGCATCACGGCGTTTCAGATGGACGTCAAGATCGCCGGCATCCCGCGCTCCATCATGGAACCCGCCCTCGAGCAGGCCCGCGATGCCCGTATGAAAGTGCTCGAGATCATGAGCCGCACGATGGCCGAGGCGCGCAAGGAGATCTCTCCGTACGCGCCGAAGATCGTGCAGATCAAGATCCCCGTCGACAAGATCCGCGACGTCATCG
>JAFNGP010000153.1:0-3382 GCA_017885175.1 bacterium | reverse complement strand
ATATCCGAGATCGACCGCAAGCGGGTGGAGAGGGTCGAGGACGTGCTCAAGCTCGGGGACGAGATCGAGGTCAAGGTCATCGGCATCGACAAGGATGGCAAGGTGAAGCTGAGCCGCAAGGTTCTGCTCTAACCGTATCACATGCTGAGGTTGCCCGCGCCGCACAAGGTAGCCCTTTCTTCGGGGGCGACCCTTCTCTATCAGCGTAATCCGTTTTCGCCCACGGTCGCCTTTGGCGTCTGGATCGCCGGAGGCTCGAGCCGCGAGGAAGATACGGAGCGCGGACTCTCCCATCTCCTCGAACACGTCGTTTTTCGCGGAACGAAGAGCCGCGACGCCCTCGCGATCGCGTACGACCTCGAATCGATCGGCGGGCAGTACGACGCCTTCACGGGGAAGGAAGCGACGTGCTACCACGCGAGGGTTCTCGGGGAGCATTTCGAAAAGCTTGCCGATATCCTCGCCGACATCACGTGCCGCCCCTCCATTCCCGGCGAGACGTTCAAGCTCGAGAAGAACGTCGTCCAGGAGGAGATCAGGAGCATCAACGACTCTCCGGAGGAGCTCGCCCACGAGCTTTTCTACGCGACGCTCTTCAGGAAGCACCCGCTCGGNNCTCTTCGCGTTTCACCGCAGAACGTATACCGCCGCCGACACGCTGCTCGGCTTCATCGGAAATCTGCCGCTCGACAGGGTGGTCTCGATCGTCGAGGAGAAGTTCCGCTTCCCGCGCAAGCGAGACCGGGCGAAGACGCGCGCGCTCGTCGGGAATCCGAACCGGGTCGCCTCGCGGACGCGCGACGAATGGGCGCAGTCCCACGTGTGCGCGGGCTCGCGGACCGTTTCGGCCTCCCACGCGGACCGGCACGCGCTCGTCATGATCGCGAACATCCTCGGCGGAGGGGCGACTTCGCGCCTCTTCCAGAGCCTCCGGGAGAAGACGGGGCTCGTATACTCCGTCTATTCCCACGTGAGCTTCTGGAAGGAATCGGGCGCGCTCTGCAGCTTCTTCTCCGTCGATTCGAAAAATCTAAAGAAGGCGCTCGAAATGCTGCACGCCGAGCTTCGGGACCTGCGGAACGGGGGCGTCCGGGACGAGGAGATCGAGAGCGCGAGGGCGCAGGTGAAGGCGAGCATCGTATTCGGCGTCGAGAGCGTCGAGAACCGGCTCTTCCAGGTCATCCAGAGCGAGTATTTCCACGGGCGGTACACGCGATTCGACGAGCTTCTCCGGGCGATCGAGAAGGTGGATCGCGACGCGATCACCGAAGCGGCCGAACGGTATCTCGGAGAGGACGTCCTGACGTACGCCGGGTGCGGGAGAATCGGCATCAGGGGTCTCGTGCCCTGAGACGGGGGCTCGCATGGACGAAAGCCTACGGGTCGGGATTCGCTACCTGAAGCACCACGAGGGGCTCCCTCCCATCGCGCGCCAGACGCCGGGATCGAGCGGCTTCGACCTCCACGCGGCGTGCGCGGACGAGGTCCGCGTCGCACCGGGCGAGGCGGCGCTCGTCCCCGCCGGCTTCCAGCTCTCCATCCCCGAAGGATACGAAGCGCAGGTGCGTCCCCGGAGCGGGCTCGCGATCAAGAGCCGGATCGGCCTTCTCAACGCTCCGGGCACGGTGGACAGCGACTACCGCGGGGAGATCTGCGTCATTCTCTACAATTTCGGCGAGGCCGATTTCGTCGTCCGCAGGGGGGATCGCGTCGCGCAGCTCGTCGTCTCGCGGCTGCCCCGCGTCGAGCTCGTCGAGGAGGACGCTCTCGACGAGACGGAGCGCGGTTCCGGCGGGTTCGGACACACGGGGTAGAGGCCCGCGGATATGGCGTATCACCGTTCGCCGGCGCCGGGCGCCCGCGGCCTCTCTCACGAGACGATTCCCCGCGTGCTCGCCTACCACAAGGTGACCGGCTTCGAGCTCGGCGGGACGTGGGTGCCGCCGAATCGTTTCGAACGCCAGATCGACGCGCTTCTCGCCGCGGGATTCCGCTTCATCGACGAGACCATGTTTCTCGACGCCCTCGACGGGCGGCGGGATTCGCCGGGCCGCGAGATCCTTCTCACCTTCGACGACGGCTATCGCGTGCTTCTCGATCGCGCGGTCCCCGCGCTCGAATCGAGAAGGATACCCGCGCTCGTCTTTCTCGTGAGCGAGTTCGCCGGCCGGCGGAACACGTGGGAGCTGAACCTGCCGGGGCGGCGCTTCACGCACCTCGGCTGGGACGAGATACGGGACCTCGCGCGCCGGGGGTTCGCGTTCGGCTCGCACGCGCGGACGCACCGGGATCTCACGCGGCTTTCCCTCGAGGATCTGCGCGCCGAGCTCGCGGATTCGAAGCGGGAGATCGAGAGCCGCCTCGCCGCCCCCGTGCGCAGCTTTTCGTATCCGTTCGGCCGCTTGAACGACCGTGTCCGCGGGGAGGCGGAGCGGGCTGGCTACCGGGCGGCGTTCACGCTGTATCCGCCGAGATCCGCGCGCCCCGATCGTTACGCCCTGAGACGCGAGGGGATCTACGTGATCGATTCCATCGGAAACATCAAGGCGAAGCTCGGGACGGGATTGCCGTTTCTGTTCGAGGATTTCAAGGGGAGGATGATAAACGCCTTCGCCGTTCTCACGCCGCTCTTCAAGGGCGGATTTCGCCGAGCGAATACGACTTTCCGCCGCTCCCGAGCCGATAGCTGAATCCCCGCGCGACCGCCTCGTCAAAAGTCTTTTCCGGCATGAACCCGTTCGCGACGAGCGTTTCGAGGCCCGTCGGGTAGGCCCCCTTGACGGCGAGATGTTCCTCGAGCGCCTCCCGAACGGCGGCCTCGAGGAGGCGGAATTCGAGCTCCCCGAGCGTGGGGGCGACGGAGACGCCGCCGGCGACGTTCGCCTCGCGGATGTCGGCGCGCCGGACGAAGCCCCATCCCGGCGGGAGGAGGCGCGGCACGGCCAGCTCGCCGAACGCGAGGCTCGCGACGAGCGCGAGGACGGCGGCGAACGCCGGAAGAGGCAGGCGCCTCGGCGGCGCTTCGTTTCCGGCTTCGGCCTCCCCGGCCTCGGGTTCCTCGCCTTTCTCGGCCTCGATGATCTGCAGGAGCCCCTTTTCGAGAAGGCACTTCAGCGCCTCGTACGCGCTGAAACGCGACATCCGCGCCTTCGGAACGAGCTCGGCGATGCTCATGGGCTTCTCGAGAACGCTGTAGATCAGGTCCTCGAGCTCCTCGATTTCGACCTTTCCGTCCGCGGGCGCCGGGAGGCGTTTGACGATCGTGCTCTCCGACGGGAAGATCCGTGCGCATTCCGGGACCTCGTCGCTGCGCCGCATGCTCTCCATGAGAAGCCCCTCGCCCTTGAGCGATCCGAAGGAGTTCGCTCCCTGCAGCACCTGG
>JAFNGP010000152.1:228-2537 GCA_017885175.1 bacterium | reverse complement strand
GTCAGGGCCAGGTCACGAGCGTCGACCAGTGGGGCAAGCGCAGGCTCGCTTTCCCGATCAACAAGGTCTTCGAGGGCTATTACACCTTCATGCGTTTCACGGGGGACGGCGAGATCCTGAAGGAGCTCGGCAGGGTGTTTCGTTTCGACGACATGGTGGTCCGCCATCTCATCTGCGTCGAAGAGCGTCCGAAGCCGGTTGAAGCGGCGAAACCGCCCGTCGAGGGGAAGTGAGGAATCATGGCAATGAACGACAAGAGGAACGACAGGAAGAACGACAAGCGGAAGAAGAAAGAGAAGCGGCTGTTGCCGACCAAGCCGTGCAGGTTCTGCATGGACGATCTTCCGATCGATTACAAGGATCAGTCATTTCTGAGCCGTTTCATCACGGAGCGCGGGAAGATGACGCCTCGGCGCATCACGGGAACCTGTGCCTGGCATCAGCGGGTGCTCGCGCGGGCGATCAAGCGGGCGCGCTCCATCGCGCTCCTGCCCTACGTGAGAGAATATTTTCGCTAAAGGGAGAGTCATATGGAAGTGATTCTTAAGCAGAAGATCGAGGGTCTCGGGGACCGGGGGGACGTCGTCAAGGTCAAGGAAGGGTACGCGAGGAACTTCCTGTTCCCGAAGCGCCTCGCGCTCCCCTCGACCCCGAGCCAGAGGCGGGTGCTCGAGGAAGAGGGCCGTCTCCACGTCGTTCGGGACGCAAAGTTCAAACAGAGCGTTCAGGCCGTCGCCGAGAAGATGAAGGGGCTCTCCTGCACGATCGTCGTTCAGGCGGGGGAGGAAGACAAGCTCTACGGCTCGGTCACGGGGCACGACATCGCGAAGGCGGTAGCCGAACAGGGATTCGCGATCGACCACAAGCAGATCGTGCTGGATGAGCCGATAAAGAAGCTCGGCGTCTATTCCGTATCCGTCAGGCTTCATCGCGAAGTCGAGGTTCCGGTCAAGATCTGGGTCGTGAAGGAATAGCGCTGCCGTTTTTGGACGGGAGGGCCGATATCAACATCCCGGCGCATATTTTCAGGGAGTACGATATCCGAGGCGTCGTCGGCGCCGATCTGACGGAGGAGCGCGTGCGGCGGCTCGGACTCGCCGTAGCCGCTACCTTCGCGCGCGAGAATATCAGGGAGGCCGTGGTCGGCAGGGACGTACGGCCGAGCAGCGACGCGTTCTTCGAGGCGCTCTCCGAGGGCTTGACCGCGGGAGGCGTTTCGGTCGTCGACGTCGGGGTCGTTCCGACTCCGGTATTCTATTTCGCCGCGAGGAAGTGGGGCATCCCGGGCGGGGTCATGATCACGGCGAGCCACAATCCGAGCGAATTCAACGGCTTCAAGGTGCTGCGCGGAGAGGGCACGATCTACGGCGCCGATATCCTCGAGCTCAGGGACGCGGCTCTCGGCGATCTCCCGGAGCCGGGAGGCGGCCGCGTCGCGGCCAGGAGCGCCGACTCCGAGTACGTCGACTACGTTGCGGCGAACATCGTCCTCGCCGGGCCCGTCTCCTTCGCCGTGGACGGCGGAAACGGCACCGCGGGGCTTGTCACGCCCGACCTCTTCGCGAAGCTCGGCGTGAAACCGCTCGAGCTTTTCATGGAGCCCGACGGCACGTTCCCCAACCATCATCCCGATCCGACCGTGCCCGAAAATCTCGCCGCGTTGAAGGCCGCCGTGCTCGCGAACAAGCTCGAGCTCGGCGTCTCGTTCGACGGCGACAGCGACCGGATCGGCGTGATCGACGACCGCGGGGAGATTCTCTGGGGAGACCGCCTGCTCGCGCTGTTCGCCCGCGACGTGCTGCGGAAGCATCCCGGCGCGACGATCATATTCGAGGTCAAATGCTCCGAGAGCCTCATCGAGGANNGACGACGCGCTGTACGCCGCGTGCCGGCTCCTCGAGATCGTCTCGCGGGAGTCCGAGCCGCTGAGCTCGCTCCTGGGAGATCTTGCGAAGTACGAATCGACCCCCGAGATACGTCTCGCGTGCGAAGACGAGCGCAAGTTCGACGTCGTGAGCAGCGTGCGCGATCACTTCAGGAAAACGCACGAGGTGATCGACGTGGACGGCGCGCGCGTGAGATTCGACGGCGGCTGGGGCCTCGTCCGGGCGTCGAATACGCAGCCGGTGCTCGTGCTCCGGTTCGAAGCCTCGACTAAGGAGATCCTCGAGGCGATCAAGAAGGAAGTCGCGCTCGTACTCGGTCGCTACATCGACGTCTCCAAACTCGCGGATGTGTGATGCCCATGTACGGAGTCATTCTTGCGGGCGGCAAGGGCACGAGGTTCTGGCCATACAGCCGCGCGGAAA
>JAFNGP010000152.1:0-189 GCA_017885175.1 bacterium | reverse complement strand
CGGTCGCCGCGGCCCTCGTGCGGCGTTTCGGCGGCGACGAGCCGTTCCTCACCTGTCCGGCCGATCACACGATCGCGAACGAGCGCAGATTCAGACGGATCGCGCGCGCCGGGGCGGCGATCGCCGCGAAACACGACGTGCTCGTCACGTTCGGCGTCGCGCCGTCGTTTCCGGCCACGGGATACGGGT
>JAFNGP010000151.1 GCA_017885175.1 bacterium | reverse complement strand
GCTCGAAGGATGCGGGATCGCGGCGGTCGCGCTTCATCCGAGGCCGCGCAGCCAGGGCTTCTCGGGACCGGCGCACTGGGAGGACATCACGCGGCTCAGGGAATCGCTTTCCGTGCCCGTCATCGCGAACGGAGACGTCAAATCCGCGGCGGATTATCGCGAAATCAGGCGCGTGACCGGCTGCGCGAGCGTGATGATCGGGAGAGGGGCCATCGGGAATCCTTTCATATTTCGCGATATACGCGCGATCGCGGAGGGACGCGAACCGCGGAGCGTCTCGAACGCCGAGCGGCTCGACGTTCTGGAGCGGCACCTGGAGCTTCAGGTCGCGCACTTCGGGGAGCGGACCGGAATCAGGGAGATGAGAAAATTCTACCGCTGGTATCTGAAATCGTTCGAGGGCATCAAGAAATACCGCGGGGAGCTTACCGGCGTGGAGACGTGCGCCGAGGTTGTCGGAATTATCACGCGCATCAGAGAGGAGCTTGAAGAGAATGGACGAAGCGCGCCTCAGAAGGCTTCTTGACCGGGTGGCGGAGGGGAAGCTCGGCGTCGCCGAGGCGTTCGAACGCCTCAAGGTGCTTCCCTTCGAGGATCTCGGTTTCGCGAAGGTGGACCACCACCGTTCGATCCGGCGAGGATTTCCCGAGGTGATTTTCTGCGAGGGGAAAACCGCCGCCGAGATCGTGAAGATCTCGAAGAACGTGACCGCGCGGGGGGCGAATCTTCTCGCGACGCGTTGCGACGCGGCGCTGTTCAGGAAGATCTCCCCGGCCCTGCCCCGCGCCGTGTACCATAAGGAGGGGAGACTTTTCGCGATCGAGCGCGTCAAGGCGAAGCGGGTCGGGCTCGTCGCCGTCGTTTCGGGGGGCACCTCGGATCGTCCGGTCGCCGAGGAGGCGGCACTCACCGCGCAGTATCTCGGATGCGCCGTCGACCGGCTCTACGACGTCGGCGTCGCCGGCATTCACCGGCTCCTCTCGTCATGGGAGCTGGTCCGCAGGGCCGACTGCATCATCGTCGTCGCGGGCATGGAGGGGGCGCTGGCGAGCGTCGTGGCGGGCATCGCCGATTCTCCGCTCATCGCCGTTCCGACGAGCATCGGGTACGGAGCGAGTTTCGGCGGACTCTCGGCGCTTCTCACGATGCTCAACAGCTGCGCGGNNTTCGGCGCGGGCTACGCCGCGGCGACGATCATCAGGCGCGCGTCCGGCGGCATCGCCGGAGGGGAGAAAACGAAAGCTGCGAAGGGCGGCCCGAAGACCGCGCGCCGCCGGGCGCGGCCGGGGCGCTCATGAAGGAGGAAGGCGTGCAAGCTCGGGTACGATCGAAGCAGCCACCGGGCGTCATCGTCGTCGACGCCGCGGGGGGGCGCAGCGGCGACATGTTTCTCGCGGGGCTTTTCGCTCTCGGCGCCGATTCCGCGCTGGTCGCGCGCGAGGTGAGGAAGCTCCCCGGGCTCGAGCCCTTTTCGATCGGGATCGAGCGGGTGAATCGCGGGGGAATCGCGGCGACGCGCGCGAAGGTCCGCTGCCCGGGGCATGCCCGCTCGCGCGACCTCGCCTCTATCCTCGCCATGATCGGGAAGTCGCGCCTCGGGGAGCGCGTGAAGGAGATGTCCGCGAGAACGTTCCGGATTCTCGGAGAGGCCGAGGGGAGGATCCACGGCGTCGCGGCCGATCACGTTCATTTTCACGAGGTGGGGGCCGTCGATTCGATCGTCGATATCGTCGGTGCCGCCGCCGCGCTCGAGACGCTCGGTTTTCCGCGGCTCTTTCACCGGCCGTTCAGGCTCGGATGCGGCTTCATCGAGATCGCGCACGGGAGGTATCCGATCCCCGCTCCCGCGACCATCGAGATTCTCAGGGGGAGGACCGTGATCCTCAACAACGAAGAGGGGGAGGTCGTCACGCCGACCGGAGCCGCGCTCATGAAGGCGCTCGCCGACGAGCTTCCCGAGCTCTCCTCGTTCATCCCGCGCAGGATCGTGTACGCGGCCGGCACTCGGGAGGAAGGCCCGGCTCCGGGCATGCTCCGCCTCATCGAGGCGGAGGCGAACGCGTTCACCGGAGAGGTCACGGTGCTCCGCACCACGATCGACGACATGAATCCCGAGCTGTACGGTTGGGTGGTGGAACGTCTCTTCAAGGCCGGGGCGCTCGACGTATTTCTCACGCAAATTATCATGAAGAAGGGGCGGCCGGGCGTGCTCCTCACCGTTCTCTGCGAAAGCGCCGCCTCGGACGCTCTGCTCGATATCATATTCCGCGAGACGACGACCCTCGGCGTCCGCGTGAGCCGCGAAGCGCGAGAGGAGCTGGAGCGCTGGACCGAGAAGGTCGATACGACCTATGGGCCGATGCAGGTGAAACGCGCCCGTCTCAATGACGGAAGCGTGAAGACGTCGCCCGAATACGAATCGTGCAGGGCCGTCGCCGAGTCGGGCCGCGTGCCGATCGGCGATGCGTACGAAGCCGCGCGCGGGGGTCGCCCGCCGAAAGCGCGCGGGGCCCGCCCGCGGGGAAAAATAAAGAAATGAGACTCGCCTTTTTCGTCGCCCTTTCCTTTTGCGCCGCACTGTGCTCGTGCGCCGGAGAACGGCCTTCTCCGCGGTCGCGGGAGCCGGTCGAGCGGGTCGTCACGCACCGCGTCGAGCAGGGGGAGTCGTGGCGCACCATCGCCCGCGATTTCTACGGGGACGAGGATCGCGCCGCGGCGCTCGCCCGCGATAACGGGATGGATGCGGCCGTCGAGTTGCGCGCCGGATCCGCCGTGCGCATCTTTCTCAGCGAGCGCGAGGCGAAGCGCGTCGGAAACAGGCTCGACGCGGCTCGGGAGTACAACGCGGGGCTCGATCTCGCCTCGGCGGGCAACTACGCGGCGGCGATCGGACGGTTCGAAGAGGCGATCAAGCTCGACCCCGGTCTCGTCGACGCATCGTACAACCTCGCCATCGCCTACCAGAGGCTCGCGTATCACAAGAAGGCGGCGTCGATTCTCCGGGATCTCGTGTCGGTCGCTCCGGGGAACGTCGCGTACCGCTATGCGCTCGGCGCCTCGCTCCTCGGCGCCGGCGATCTGGAAGGGGCCGAGAAGGCCTTTCTCGCCGCCCTCGCCGCCGAGCCGTCCCACCGGAAATCGCTCTTTTCGCTCGCCGTCGTTTTCGAGAAACGCGGCGCGGTCGAACAGGCCAGGGAGAGGTTTCGCCAGTATCTCTCCCTCGATCCCGACGGAGAATGGGCCGACTCGGCCCGTGCGCACCTCAAGGATCTCGAGGCCTCCGGAGGAGGAAAACGGTGATTCGACTGCGCGACGTCTCCTTCGCGTTTCCCGGCGCGGGCCCGCGCAATTTTCTCGAACGCCTGAATCTCGAGGTGCGCGACGGGGAATGGGTCGCCATCGCGGGGGGAAACGGATCGGGGAAGACGACGCTCTGCCGCCTCATGGCGGG